>CAYTXV010000002.1:0-78797 GCA_964441495.1 uncultured Candidatus Saccharibacteria bacterium | reverse complement strand
TAATAGCAGCGGTAAGAGTTGTTTTACCATGGTCAACGTGACCGATAGTACCAACGTTTACGTGTGGCTTATCTCGCTTAAATGCTTCTGCCATAATATTTTTATATTTATTTTTAATCTAACAAACAAAAACAACGCATACAGGATGCGTAGCGTCTCATGATAGCACGTGGGTATGCAAAGTCAATTTTATAGAAAAAGCCAGCTCAAACTGAGCTGGCACTTGTTCAATACCCTGTATACCCCATGCCCCCTTCCATAGAAAGGGCAGGTATCCGAGTACCATCTCCTGCGTATTTATTGACCTCTTGCCATATAGAGATAGCCTCTGAAAGGCGTGACCGTGATTGGTAGTACCCGCTTGGGATAAATGCTTTCATAACAGTAGATGTTTGCCCCACTTTTTTGTGTTCTGCTTTAAACATATGAGTTTTGTGCATCTCCTCTTTTTTAGAGATTTGAAATACCTCTTGTCTGTGCTGTTGCAAAGATATCTTTGCAACACAAACAATACCTTGTACCTCAAACTCTTTGATAAAGACTGAGGGCTCAATCTCAACAGGATCACCTGGAAGACAGTCAAAAATACGCCCGAAAGGGCCTGTGGTTTTTTGATTCATATTTTCGTACTTTTTAAATGTTTTTTTAATATTATAATCACTTTTACTATTTTGTCAAAAAACATCCTCTTGTTAGAGGGTGGTGTTTGCATAGATCTCTGCGATGTAACTTGCTGGCGTTTTCGCCTTGGACCAATCGATGTCGGGTGCCTTTTCGGGAGTAAATGCTTCTCGAGCCATCGGCGTGTCGATGAGTCCTGGTTCGTAAAGGATGACACTACCCCACGCACCTGTATCAGTAAGTTGGTGCGCATAGCTACGCACCTTGAGCATAGTATCTGCATACCCAGCCTCACCGTTTCTCAGTGGATGACCCTCAACAAAGTCTGCCGCATGCGACCCAACCATCTCAAGGGTGATGTTTGCGGTACTGTAGAACTTTGCACATGCATCGATGACATTTACTTTGGTACGGTAGTTTGCGTTATCAAGTAGCGTCTTGACCTGGGTCTCTGTTCGCGCTGGACCAGGGAACCCGTCATCCCAAAGGAATACTCCTGCAGAGAGGAACAATCGATCGATTTGCCGTCCGTCATTTTTGAGCGATTGGATGAGCTGATATGCTTGCTGCGCATCTTCAACATCACACGGTACTACATGGATACCAGAGATTTTGAGCAGTTCTTGTGCTTCGGGTTTGGCAAGTGACCTCACTGGTGCGATAACATCCCACCCATGAGAAGTATAGTATCGAGCAGCTGCGCCACCGATACCACCTGTTGCACCTGTAATAAAAACTGTTTTCTTCATAATGTTCAGTTTACTCCTACCCTACCACAAAAACAAAACACCACTCAAGCAAGTGGTGTTTTGGATTATTATTGTCGAGCTTTGATGATCGTATCTGCGACGTTCTGAGGGACGATATCGTAGCGGAGGAACTCCATCGTGAACCCTGCACGTCCTTCGGTCATCGAGCGAAGTGATGTCATGTATCCGAACATTTCAGAGAGCGGTACAACTGCGTTGACGACTTGGTTCATACCACGAGTCTCCATGCCTTCGATGAGACCTCGACGTGATGAGAGTGAGCCAGTGACGTCACCCATGAACTTCTCAGGGGTTACTACTTCTACCTTCATCATCGGTTCGAGGATGACTGGTTTTGCGGCTTTGGCAGCGTCTTGGAGTGCCATAGAAGCAGCGATCTTGAAGGCCATTTCGTTTGAGTCAACTTCGTGGAATGATCCATCGTAAAGATCAACTGAGACGTTCTCCATCTTGAACCCTGCGACAACACCGCGATCAAGTCCTTCTTTGAGACCCTTTTCGATTGGCGCGATGTACTCTCCTGGGATCGCACCTCCTTTGATGTTGTTGATGAATTCAAATCCACCATCACGTTTGACGTTCTTGGGGAGGTCTTTTGGATCGACTGATTGATCCATTGGCTTGATCTTGATCTTGACGTGACCGTAGTTACCTTTACCACCAGACTGTTTGATGTACTTACCTTCTGCTTGCGCTTCGCCAGTGATGGTTTCGCGGTACGCAACTTGTGGCTTACCAACGTTTGCCTCGACACCAAACTCACGCTTCATACGATCAACCACGATTTCAAGGTGGAGTTCTCCCATACCTGCGATGAGCGTTTCTTCTGTTTCAGGATCGGTTGAGACTTTGAGTGTCGGGTCTTCGTCAGCGAGACGGTTGAGTGCCAGACCCATCTTTTCTTGATCAGCTTTTGTCTTGGGTTCGATACGAAGGTTGATCACTGGTTCTGGGAACTTGATACGATCGAGCTGGATTGGGTTGTTTTCATCAGTAAGTGTATCTGATGTCTTGACCTCTTTGAGACCAACCGCTGCTGCGATTTCTCCTGCAAAGACCTTTTTGATCTCCTGACGCTGATCAGCTTGCATACGCACGATACGAGAGAGACGTTCTTTGTTACCAGTGCGGGGGTTGTATACGTATGACCCTGACTCAACAGTACCTGAGTACACACGGAAGAATACAAGCTGTCCGACAAACGGATCGTTCATACTCTTGAATGCGAGCGCTGCAAACGGCTCACTATCTGATGCGTGACGCTCGAGTGGCTCTTCGGTATCTGGGTGGGTTCCCTTCACTGCTGCGATATCTGTTGGTGCGGGGAGGTAGTCAACAACCGCATCGAGCACGAGCTGGACGCCCTTGTTTTTGAGCGCACTTCCTGCAAACACTGGGAAAATCTGGTTTGCGATCACCGCCTTGCGCAAGAGGCGCTTGAGTTCAGGGAGTGCTGGTTCGGTACCTTCGAGGTATGCATTCATTGCAACCTCGTCGTTCTCAACGATGCGCTCGATAAGTTCTGCGCGATACTTCTTGGCGTCGTCCATGTATTCTGCAGGAACTTCCTTTTCGACAACTTTGTTACCCATGTCGCCTTCAAAGTAGTACGCCTTCATCTGCAGGAGATCGATCACACCTTCGTGCTTGTCTTCAAGTCCGATCGGGATCTGGTAGCGAACTGCCTTTTTGCTGAGACGATCGAGGATCGTCTTGTATGAGTGTTCAAATGATGCACCAGTACGATCGAGCTTGTTCACGAAACAGATACGTGGCACATTTGCCTCATCGGCGTAACGCCAGTTGGTTTCTGATTGTGGTTCGACGCCTGCAACACCGTCAAACACGACAACTGCACCGTCGAGCACACGAAGTGATCGCTTCACTTCAACCGTAAAGTCGATGTGTCCAGGCGTGTCGATGATGTTAAACGCGTATCGCTGCGCTTTGTCACCAGCTGCATACGTTGGGATCCAAGTACATGACACTGCAGCTGCGGTGATCGTGATGCCACGCTCACGCTCCTGCTCCATCCAGTCGGTGGTTGTCTCACCATCGTGCACTTCACCGATCTTGTGTGACATACCGGTGTAGTAGAGGACGCGTTCAGACGTCGTAGTTTTGCCCGCATCGATGTGGGCGATTATTCCAAAGTTTCGTGTTTTTTCGAGTGGGTACTCTCGGTTCATAACGTATATAAATTACTCAATAATAAAGGGTGGTCCCTGCCTGCGCAGGCAGGACTTGTGCTCAACACTATACGGTACAAGAGGTGTTTTTGCAAATAAAAAAGGGCTGGAGAAGCAACATCTCCGGCCCGGTTAACCAAAATTACTAACTGCTTATGAGAGAACCGAAAAACACATTGTTACAAGGATACGTTGGTTTTTCGTAAGAATCAAATTCTCGATAGGACAACTTATTTTCAAGTGTACTCCTTTCATATAAAAAGAAAACCCCTTTGTGGGGATTCTTTGTTACCACGCAAAGTGAGCGAATGCCTTGTTGGACTCTGCCATTTTGTGAGTGTCTTTCTTTTTCTTGACTGCGTTTCCGTCACCTTTTGCAGCAAGCATGAGCTCTTCGGCAAGCGCTACTTCCATCTTGACACCCTTGCGACCACGAGCAGCTTCGATGATCCAGCGCATCGCAAGTGCAGTGCGTCGTTCAGTGCGGACTTCGCGAGGAACTTGATAGTTTGCACCTCCGATACGTCGTGAGCGAACCTCAACGAGTGGACCTGCGTTTTTCATTGCTTCGTCAAACACAGTGATTGGGCTCTCTACTCCTTCTTTTTCCTTGATCATGTCGAGCGCACCATAGACGATCGCGCGAGCGGTGTTTTTCTTGCCACTCCACATCACGGAGTTGATAAACTTCTCAAGTGTTGTTGAACTAAACTTGATGTCAGGCTTTACGATATTTCGGTTTTTTACTGGTCGTCGCATAGTGATTATTAACTCTTAGCTGCTTTTGGACGCTTGGTACCGTACATAGAACGGCTCTTTCTTCGCTTGTCGATACCCTGGGTGTCGAGCACGCCACGAACGATGTGGTATCGAACTCCGATCAAGTCCTTCACACGACCGCCACGGATCATGACCACTGAGTGCTCTTGGAGGTTGTGGCCTTCACCAGGGATGTATGCGGTTACGACGTCACCGTTGGTGAGCCGGACACGAGCAATCTTTCGGATCGCTGAGTTTGGTTTCTTGGGAGTAGTCGTAGTTACCTTTACACACACACCACGCTTAAACGGAGATGCGTAGTATACAGGGCGGTTATGGATAGTATTGAATCCACGAGAAAGCGTCACCGCTTTTGATTTGCGGCGAGCGGTATTGCGGGGCTTTTTGATTAACTGACTGATAGTAGCCATGTGTCCGGATATCCTACTACACCGTATCCAATAAATCAAGTCTTTCACCGTATTTGGCTCCGAGCTCTGCATGGTCTCTGCGGAGCTTGGGCTTCGCCCTTCGGACAGGTCCTCGATCCCACACAGAACTCTCCGCCAAAACCACTCTTATAAAGAGATGCCTGTCAGGAGGCTATAGATAGTAAAGGCAAACGGTGCGACAACCTTCCACCCAAAGACGATAAAGACAAGAAGTAGTACAAGTGAATACTGCTCGATGAACCGCATGACTGGCTGTGCGCGCAGTGGGAGCACTGCCGAGAGGAAGCGAAAGCCGTCAAGTGGCGCAAATGGCATCGCGTTGAACAGCGCAAGGACGACGTTCACAAGGACGATGATACTTGCGATATCGATAAATGCATGAGAAATAAACCCAAATGCAATCGACCCGCGGATGAGAAGTCCAAAGACAAGCGCGATCGAGAGATTTACAACGATACCTGCGATTGCGACTTTTGCGATGCTTTTGTTGCCATGCTTGAGGTTGTCGGGGTTGTATGGGACAGGCTTTGCCCACCCGATGACAAACCCAGCCTGTGAGAGTATGAGGAGGAGCGGCAAGATCACTGATCCGAACCATTCGATATGTTTGAGTGGGTTGAGTGTGATACGACCGAGCATGCGAGCTGTTGGGTCTCCTTCTCGCTCAGCGATGAGTCCGTGAGCAACCTCGTGGACGATGATCGAGACCATGAGGATAACGAAATAAAAGATAGAAATCGGGCCTTGCATAAGTGTATCCCCCATGGTACCATGCGATTCACTATGGCAAAAGCATGTGCAATAACCAAAAAGACTTCTCAGATGGGTGGAGCGTACTCGACCAAGGTTCGTGCGACCAAGTTTAACCCGATCACCCCTAGTCGCAAGTACGCAAACCTCCAAAAGAAGCGTGTGTACGTTCCTGAGCTCGGCAAAAGTGTAGCACTCGTCGTATCTGCAAAAGGTATCCGCACACTTGCCAAAAACGGCGCGTACGCAACTCTCAAAAAAGCTGGTGTTATCAAATAACCATACCGCTCAAAACCACCTCACCCGAGGTGGTTTTACTTTTTGATACTCCAGCTTGTTCCAGAAGGAATAAATACCACGGTCCCCTTGTCTTGCGTGGAAACCCAAGGGATCTTGAGTTTGGTAAGCCTATCGATCACCTCAGGTGCAGGATGACCATATCGGTTGTTTACACCAGCAGAGATGAGCGCAAGTGACGGACTCGTTGCGCGGAGAAATGCCTCACTACTTGAGGTCTTGGAACCGTGATGTCCAAGCTTAAGGATGTCGACGTCGATTACTTTTGGGTTGTTGGCTGCAAGGTATGTTTCGATGGAGGTCGGCGAGTCACCGGTCATGAGCGCGCTCGCCTCGCCGATGTCGAGCCGACCGACGACAGACGCGGTGTTGGTCTCCCATCCTGTCGTATCACGATCTGGGAAAAGTACTGTGAAGCTCGTCGTTGGATCAAGTATGACTCGCATCCCTGCGCGTGCGTAGTATGCAGGTATACCTTTTTGAGCAATGATCGCATTGAGATCGTCAAACACTTTTGATTCACTTTGTGCTTCGGTAGTGAGATACAGTCCTACACGATACCGGTCAAACACAAGTGGTAACCCACCGATATGGTCTGCATCTGGATGTGTCCCGATCACAACATCGATAGAAAAGTCTCCTCGTGGCATGACGCGCGCAAGCTCAGTGAGCACCTTACTATCTTTGCCGCCATCAATCAGGAGTTGTGCACCGCTCGGTGCGGTGATGAGGAAACTATCGCCTTGCCCGATGTTGAGCATCGCAAGTGATCCGGTCTCCTGCGTATCTTTGGGACGAAGCACCAAAATAGCCACAAAAAGTATGGCAACAACAAAACACAATATAAGAAGTGAACGATACTGACGTTTCATGTATACTCCAAGTATATGTTTACCGAACAACAAATGACACCACGCCCTTTTGGCAAGATTTCCCAGATGACTCACGACGAACACCAGAAGCTCTACAGTGGTTATGTCAAAAATGCAAACACTATCCTTACCAAGCTAGAGGAGTACCAAGGCGATGAATCCAAAGTATACGAAGCCGGTGAGCTTTACCGCAGATTTGCATTTGAGTACAACGGTATGCGCAACCATGAAGTGTACTTTGCACTCGTTGACGGAACAACTGCGACCACAAGTGCACCGACACTTGTTGCTGCGATACAAGCAAAGTGGGGTAGCCTCGACCAGTTCACTGCGCTCTTTGGAGTACTTGCACTTACTCGTGGTGTCGGCTGGGCAGTACTTTCATATGATGCCAAAGCTTCTAGTCTCATCATGCACTGGATCGATGAACAGCACCTCGGGCAGCTCCAAGGCACAACACCGATCATCGCACTCGACATGTGGGAACACGCATACGTTGCAGACTATCAACCAAGCGGCAAAAAGCAGTACATCGCAGACTTTATCGCACAGCTCAACTGGGAACGCGCCGAAGCCTTCTATACTGATGCAAAACATACGCAGCAATTTCTCGCTTAAACAACACGCAGACGAGCGCCCCATACACACCTACAACACCCCACCATGGCACTGGTGGGGTTTCCCATATAGGAAGTCGTGCGCATAGACCAAGGAGCCTAAGCACTGCAGTGCCACCAAAGGAAACGATTGATCCAACAAGTCCTGCTAGAGGTGGAATGATACTACATACAACAAGTACGATCCCTGCGCTCATGATGAGTGGTGTTACGAGTGCAAAGAGTATATTTGCAAGTGGCGATGCAACCGGAAATGTCCCAGAAAAGTACATAAGGTACGGCAGCATAAATACTGGTGCAGTGAGTGCAAGCATGAGAAGCTCTCGCAGATCAACGTGTCTGGTGCGCGGGATCCAGTGAAACATATGCTCGATCTTGGGAAGGATGAGAATCATAAACATCGTCGCAAGAAATGAAAGATGAAACCCAGGATCTACAAAGATCATCGTTGGCGAGAGGAAAAAGAAACAGATATACGCAACAACGAGTGCGCGCATCGGTTGATAACTCCTCACCCATAGCCCTGCAGCAACCGCAATACTTCCCATCACTCCGGCGCGCACAGAGGCAACACCGGCACCGCTGACAAGGACAAGCATGAGTATCGCTACAACTGTGATCGCACTTCTCAGTTTAAAGGAGAGTCCTCTCAAGAGAACAGCGAGAAATCCTGCAAGAAGTGTGATGTTGTATCCTGAGAGTACCAGTACGTGCAGTACCCCAGTATCTCGAAACAGATCAGCGATATACTCTGGAAGTCCTCCTTGATAGCCAACCGTCATCCCTGCAACTACGCCGTCAAATGGAAATGCTATGTACGACGCAAACGTATCCGCGACCCAATACCTAATGATCGTTGGTATACGCGCAAGACTCATCTGTGATGCGGTTACCGGACCGATGATTGATTGCTGTACGATACCGACGATACCTTTGCTCTTGAGGTACGCTTCATACCCAAACATTCGCCCACTATCTGTCACAAAATCTTGTGGCAAAGTGACAGATCCACGTACAGTGACAGTGTCCCCCGGAAGTACAAGGGTTCGCCCAGAAACACTTGCTTGGAGCTTGGCATTGTATACCTTGTCCAAAACAATGAGGTTTGTCTTGTCGAGTCTGCGATCGACAGAGACGACGCGTGCATCAAATGCTCGGTTGCCGTAGATGTGCGCATCAACTGGTGTATCGACTCTCCATACTGCGACCGCACCAAGCACAAATGTCGCTCCTGCGATAACTGCGAGCACTACTCCAGCTCGTGAGCGAAGGATGATACCGATACTGATCGCGCCGACCACGCCAACATATGCGACATCAACAACCGACATCCCAAACGTGTGGTACATAAGCGCGCCTAGTGTGAGGACACCTGCAAACAACTCGAGCATGAGTGTACTCTAGTGTATCGAGTTCAAATTTTTATGAAGTTATCCGAGCAGTGCAGCGAGTGTGTAGTCTTGGACGAGTGCGGTTTCTTCTTCTTTTGAAAATACTTTTTTGAACTTTGCGTTTTTGCCTTTCACACGCTTCTCGCAGGTTGCCCAGTCTTTGTCGACATAGACCTTGCCATCGACAAGTGCAACGTATGAGTATGCAGTACCTTTGTTTTTGCTACTTGAGCTTGATTTTTTTACAGGAGATGCGGGTGGCGTATCGCCGAGTTGCGCCTCATAATCTTTTACACTTCCCCTAAAGAGTTTCGGCTTTTTGCCCAGCGCTGCAGCAACCGCGAGTTCATCACAGCGATCGTTGTACGTGTGCCCCGAGTGCCCATCGACTTTGGTAAGCGAGAGTTTACGACCAAATGCATCGCGAAGCTTCATCAGCTTCATCCATTGCGGTTTATTTTCGACCGGCTTTTTGGTCATGGTCACCCATCCTTTTTTCACCCACCCGTCGATCCAGCTTTCGATACCGCTTAGCACATAGCGCGAGTCTGCATGGAGCTCGACAGTTACTGTTCCAAATTTTTTCTCAATATATGCAAGTCCTTGGATGACCGCCTCGAGCTCCATCTGGTTGTTGGTTGCAGGATTCTTTGCACCAGCAAGCTCGACGACTTCTTTGTCAGAGATGATGACTGCCGCCCACCCTCCAGGACCAGGATTGCCCCGTGATGCGCCGTCGGTATAGAGTGTGATTGTAGATTTCATAGGGGTAGTATAACAAAAAAGGAGCTCTTTGAATGAACTCCTTACTTATCTGGCAACCAATAGATTTACACAATCACCTATTACATTTTTTATTTCCCCCCATTCTTCAGAAGAATATTCTACTTCCGGGTTGTTTATTTTATGCCATTCAATAAGAACAGCTTCAAGAGTTGTATTTAGGGCTTCTGCAAAAGATATAAGTAGCGCAAGACTCGGTACTCGGCGTTCTTTTTCAACCTGACAAAGATACGCTGTCGATATACCTATCTTTTGAGCAAATACTTTTTGTTTTATGCCAGACAATCGACGAATTGATCCTAAGGTTTTTCCTAGTCCAATAGTACTTGTTGTATTCATTTTAGTTTTTCAAAACTATACTATATATTGTTTTTTTGGCAATCCTTGATCCGCACCCGCACCCCCCCTCTCCATCCTGCTTCGAGTGTACCTATCAGTGACACGGTTTCGTTCGGCGCAAGCTTTTGTATGAGTGCGTCTGTTGCAAAGAACGTGAATGCGGTTGCGGTGCCTGTCGTGTCGCGCACGACGCACTCGATGTGTTCTTTGGCTTTGCCAAACATTTTTGTGCTGACGATCGTAACATCCTTAAATAAGAAAAGCGGTTCTGTGTTACCCACACCAAACGGTGCGAACTTCCGCACGACCGAGAGGTGTCGCGTAGTAGAGGATGCGAGTGGAACCGAGATTGTATCGAGCGTGCCAGTGTCTTTGCCATTGTGATCAACTTTGGCGACAGCGTCATTGAGTGCGTCTTCAAGGAAATGAATCTGTTCTTTGGCAACTGCAAATCCTCCTGCTGCCTGGTGTCCACCAGCGTGAAGTATGGCTCCTTCGGGAAGTGCTTGGAAGAGGAGTGCCGCATGGTGTTCATCGATCATGCGACACGAACCCTTGATCGTACCGTCCCCTGCTTCTCCCCAAACAAAGAAGCTTTTGCTGTACGTTTCAACGAGCTTGTTGGCGACAAGTCCAAGTACCGCAGGTCGCCACTCTGCGTTGCCGATGACGACGATATCTCGGAGCGTACCTGCGAGCGCGCGGTGTTCGAGACTTGCATGCGCAGATTTGGTGATCTGCGCGACGAGTGTCTTGCGTAGTGTGTTGATCTCTTCGAGTTTACCAACGATCTCTTTTGCTTCTGTAGGGTCATCTGTTGCAAGGAGTGTAAACGCAAGCATGGGTGTATCCATGCGAGATGCTGCATTGAGCCTCGGCGCAAGCGTAAACGTGAGATCGGTTTCGGTGATGTTGTGTAGATATATGTTGTTTTTCTCAAGGAGAAGTCGTAAGCCGATGCGACGAGTTTTCTTCATGACATGGAGGCCGTAGTATGCGAGCATGCGGTTCTCACCAGTGAGCGGCACCATATCTGAAAGCGTCGCAAACCCAACAAGGTCAAGCAGCCACTTCTCCCATCCTTCCGACACACCATACACATCTCGAAACCGATCGAGAAATGCGCATACAAGATAAAACGCAACTGCAGCACCACACGGATCTTGGTTGGGATACGTTCCTTTTGCAGGGTGCACAACCGCGTACGATGCCGGGAACTCTGGAAGTGGTTGATGGTGATCGGTCAGGATCACATCGATACCACGACTCTGTGCATCGGCTATCTCAGCGAGTGCTGTGATCCCCACATCAACCGTGATCATGAGCGTCACCCTTTTTGCTTCGAGCGCATCGATGCCGAGCGCGCTCACCCCATACCCCTCATCGTGGCGATCGGGTATGTATATATGTACGCGATCCATAACCTCGAGCTTCTTGAAAAGATCAACAAGTACGACTGCGCCCGGGATACCGTCACAGTCATAGTCAGCATAGATACCGATCTGCTCACCAGTATCTACGGCCCTCTTGAGTCGCTCGATCGCACGCTCCATGTCAGCAAATGCAAACAGATCGCCAAGTGTATACTCAGGTTCGAGAAACGCTTTGGGATCAGAGAGTCCGAGCCGATCGATCAACAACTGCGTAAGGTCGGCAGGTGTCGGGAGCGTGGGTTGCATGGGTCAAATTCTACCATATACTCTATGCATGAACGACACCGTATTTGGCAAAATCATTCGCGGAGAGATACCTGCGACAAAAGTTTATGAAGACGAGCAATTTCTCGCATTTCTCGATATCAGCCCTGTAGCAAAAGGACACACTCTCCTCATCCCCAAAGAGCACTACGCATGGATCCACGAAGCACCAGACGAGCTCGTTGCAGCACTCTTTGTCAAAGCAAAGACGCTCATCAACGCGATGCGCGCAGGACTCCCTTGCGATTATGTGCAGATCGGCGTCGTCGGCAACGAAGTACCACACCTACACGTACACCTCATCCCGCGGTTTTTAAGTGAAACAGTAGTACAAACCACCCGCCCACACACACCATACGACTCTACCGAGGAGGCACAATCCTACGCAGACAAAATAGTAAGTGCGGTCAACACAAAATAAAAAGGCCGGTGATAAACATCACCGGTCAAGTAAGAACGTTCTGTCCTCACTTACTAACCCCCAAATAAATATATTGAGCTTTATTTTCTTTAAAAGAATGGGCTGAGATAGAAATCTCGCCCCGTTTTTGTCCAATATCCTATGAAAAACCTCTTGTAGTATAGCACACTTAAAAAATAAAGCAAGCGAAAGCCCTGGGGACACTCCAGGGCTCTTCGGATATTGGTGAGCAATACAACTATATGGCTTTTCAGGACTATCTACTTGTTTAAAGGAGTATACAGGACGACGGATGCTTGGGCAAACTACTTGAGTGCCTTGATCCCCGGGAGCGTCCCCACGCTCAAAAAGTCGAGTGTAGCACCACCACCTGTTGAGACAAAAACGCGTGCGGTTTCTTTGCCTATAAGTCGTTTCTCAACAACAGCCCCAGTATCTCCCCCGCCGATCACTGCCTTTGTGCGAGATGCGAGGATAGCATCAGCAACTGCGATTGTGCCTTTATCAAATCTTTTCTCATACCAACCTGTCGGGCCGTTCCACACGACAAGCTTTGCTTTTGCAACCTCTCGGTTGATGAGATCGATACTCTGCGGACCAATGTCGACGATCACGTCAGCAGGTGCGACTTCAAGCGGAGTCACTACGACCTTTTTGGTACCGCGGACAACGACGAGGTCAACTGGGAGGAGCACCTTTTCGTTTTTGAGGAGTTTCTTGATCGGCGTATCGTACCCTTCTTCGACAACCGAATTACCTACTTCAAATCCTGCGACTTGGTAGAAGTTGTTGAGGATCGCACCAGTGATGACGAGCTTGTCTGCAGTTTCGACAAAACGTTTGAGGAGTGGGATCTTGGTTGCAAACTTTGCCCCTCCGAGGATACACACAAATGGATGCTTGGTGTTCTGTACTGCGCTCGTGAGTGCTTTGACCTCGCGAACAAGTTGAAGTCCAGCGTACGACTCGAGGTATCGAGGGACCCCCACAACAGAAGCATGTGCTCGGTGTGATACAGAAAACGCATCGTTGACGTACATCTGTGCAAGTCGAGCAAGTGCTTTTGCAAACGATGCAACGTTTGCAGTTTCTCCTTCATAACGTCGGATGTTTTCGAGGAGTACCACAGTGCCGCGTGGTACCTCTTGGAGTATCTCGATGATGCGTGCATCGGTGAGGTCGTGCGTGACAAATACTGTCTTGAATGTCTTGGACAAGTATGTCGCAACAGGGCGAAGGCTCGCTGTAGCATCTGCAAGGTGTGCTACAAGTACAGGAGTGCCACCCTTTTTGATCACCGCGCGTATCGTATCAAAGCTCGCATCGATACGACGCGTATCGCGGATCTTGGTGCCGACAAATGGGACGTTGTAGTCCACACGCACAAGGACACGAGCGCCAGTAAGTTTGGGAAGTTGAGAAACTGTTTTCATATATGTTATGCACTCATACGTGCCGCGAGTTTGGTTAGCCGTTTACTATCGAGACTGACTCGCCCGACAAGCAGTCCGTCCGCCTGTCCTTCCTCGACAAACAGTTTTGCATTATCTTCGGATACTGAACCACCGTAGAGGATCGCAACCTGCTCGGCGGTTTTGTGATCATAGAGATCACTGAGGAGTTTACGGATAAACATGATCATTTCACGACACTCCACCGGTGTCGCTTCGCGCACAGCATCGGCGCCAATCGCCCATACTGGTTCATATGCGATGATGACACGTTTGAGCGTCTGCTTGGGTACACCAGCAAACGCTGTTTCTATCTGATCCTTGATACCACTCAAGTACCACCCTTGCTCGTCACGAACCCGCTCTCCGACACATAAGATAGGAACAATCTTTTTTTCAAGGAGTAGGTCAAATTTTGTCTTTACTATTTCGTTTGTATCACCTTGTGCGCGACACTCCGAGTGTCCGATGATACAGTACCCAACCTTGTTTGCTTTGAGTATAGAGGCACCGATCGATCCGGTTGCCGCTACTGTTGTTGCGGTACTAACATCTTGTACGGCTATAGCAAGCGTGCGGTGCTTTGCAATGATAGATGGGATATACAAGTACGGCGTAGCAACGATAGTTGTGAGGGATTTTTTGTATGTTTTGGCAAGCGATGTTGTTGCCTTGGCAAGGCGAAGCGCTTCACCGAGCGTCTCGGGTGCCATTTTCCAGTTTGCAACAAGATAGTTCATACGCATGAGTATAGCACAAGCAAAAACCGCTCAATCGAGCGGTTTTTGTGGCTATCGTTTACTGACAGAGACTGAGGTATCCGTACTGATCGGCACAGACTTGTTTTAATGTTGTGTTAGAGAGTGTAGGAGTTGTAATTTCATTTCTGACATAAAAAGTACCGTTTGCTTCAATACCCACCTCATTGTTTGGACCACCAAAGTAAATAGTTCTAGGAGAAGGATTGTTTGGAGTTCCTTGCGTAACATATAAAGGATCTCCTCCGAAAATTGTCGCTGTTTCGGGTATAAATACACCCTGGTCAAACTGTGCGTTATCGGTTACAAGAAACGTTCCCCCGACAGCAAGTCCCTCGGTTTTTATTTGAAGAGCAGAACTTGAGTTTACTGGTATGTACACAGTATCGCTACCTTCTCCAGACTGTGGATCAGACCATTCTGCTCGAACAGCAGTGAATCCTAGAATCGCGATCGCACATATAGTAATGATGACTTGATATTTTTTCATATATTTTATAGACAAACCTTAATTCCTTGTGGAGAGCAAGTAAGGACATCTCCTGGCTTACAAACACCCCCCTCAGTAATTGGATCGCTTGGATCACAAGGAAGTGAGCAGGAGCCGGCGCCTGGAGTAGCCATACCATCTCCATCGATACAGATCATATTTTCACCACATGCGTACTGTTGGTTACAGATTTCTTTGTTGTGCACAAGGTACCCATCAGCATAGTACGTGTGATCACCGTCGAGGATAAAGTTGTACAGCTTGGTGGTACTTGGAGCATCTTTACTCTCGATACTTTTGACGGTGACCAATCCTTTTTCTGTTACAAGAACATCACCAAGTTCAAGCTTGTTCACAAGTAGACCGATGTGTTCTCTGCGCGTCTTTTCTGGATTGATAGACTTCCACCCTTCGGTTGTCATGAACGGGTGTTCTGCGGTTACAAACGCTTCCCCACCGTTGAACCCATACAACTTGCCGTCATCGAGTGTTGGCTGATGATACCCGAGGACTGTATTGTTGGTTGTCTCGCCCTTGAGCACATCACCGATTTTCACATCTTGAATGTTTTTCTTGGAACCATCAGCCATGGTGACCTGAGTATCTGCAATGAAACAGTGGGCGTAGTATCCAGAAGTTGCATTGGTGATACCTACAAAACGAGTTGCTGACAAGGTGGTAGGTATACCAGAAGATGTTCCTGTACACTCAACAGTAAATATAGTAGGCGTAGTAATAGGTGTTGATGATATCGTACCCTGCCATGTACCTGTTGCTACCTGAGTCATACTAACCGCACCCACACCTTGATCGATCACGCAACTACTTATCGTATCGAACTTTTTTGCAGTAACAGAAAGTTGTGTGGTGCTTCCAGAAGAAACAGGGTTTGGAAATGCCCCAAGACCTACAAACGGAACACCTCCTGAGTCACAAAGCATGAGTTTACCCTCTATATTTGCGCATACGGCTTTATTGCTATAGTTTGAAAGCGATCCCGCACGAAGCCCCTTTTTTGCAAACAAGCCCCCCTCTACAAGAGAATCAACAAATGGTGCAACTCCTGCATCTTGTCCAAAGTAGACAACAGAATTTACCATATCTGGGGTACCTCCTCGTACCATACCAGCAAGGTGTAGTGTTGAATTAAACTGAGCACCTTGAAGTGTATTAAACGAACCAAGCGCGAACCCGCCTATTTTCACTTGTCGAGTACTACCAACATTAAGAAGTGTTGGCCTGTTGTTATTTGGAGGGTTGACAGGACGAGGCACCCACTCTGTTGCGGAGACATAGCTGATTGTTCCTGCAACCAAGAGTCCGATGATGACGAGTTTTATAGATGTACCAATGTTGTGCTTCATAGTTATACCAATACTGTTTAATTAATAACCCCTCCAACAAACCTCTCTACCGTTGATGGTACCGGGAAGTACTCCGAGTATCCTGATGTGATTGGTAACTGCCCCAAAGTCATAGCTTGCAATTTGCCCTTGGGGTGCACTGAGTGTTCTCATTGCACCATTTTCAAACTTTATAACTATAGACATGATATTACTTCCAGTAGTTGGACTGTATAGATACGGGGTACCATCTTGTCCGATTGGTTCGAGTGTAAACTTCGCATGCGTATCATCGAGCTTGCGAGCAATCATTTGATACTGACAACTTGTCGGGGCGTTGACCGTAAGCTCAAGGTCACAGTTTCCTGTTTGAGGATTGATAGACATATCTAAAGGAATAGTAGGCTGTACTCCATCAATATTTGGACACATGTCTGGACAGTCAGTAGTTAGCGTCCCTTCACTATCTGCACACACATATGACCAGCTACCCTGTTGAGGGATGAGTGTATCTGATTGAAATGTCAGTCTTTCTAGTGGTACCTGTTGTGGATAAGCAATACCGATAGTTCCTGTTGCCTCAATAGACGTAGGGTTAGAAATATCACCAAAAGCAATAGGAGTAGTATTACCTAAAGGTACCCCACCATAAAGATATCCTTTGAAAAAGGTTTCTCCTTGTATAATCGCCCCACCCTCATTGACAAATGTTGTAACGGTAAGTGACCCACCTTTTGCTTGAAGCTGTTCGCTAGTATTAATCGGTTCAACCTCTGCATTGTTACCAGGAGGAGCAGATAGAGTCGGTTCTGTATAGAAGCCACCGTATCGCGCAGCATTACCGATAGAGGCCATACCGAGACCAATCGTCAAAAGTAGTATAAAAAGTTTAAGTGATTGTTTCATAGTTATTATTGCAGTTTTTTAAGCATCTCTAGTTTATCAGATACCGATGAAGATTGCGTGCTACCTCCTACGGCTTCAAGCTTCCGCACCTGCTCAAACTGTTGTTCAGGTGAGAGAGATACTGGTTGTGAAGATTTTTCCAGAAGTTCCAATTGCTCAAGCGGAGAAAGTGGAGCTAGTGCAGGACGTTTGTTGTACTGCATGACAAGTACGACAACTACCACAAGAAGTATAAACGCGCTGAGTGCCCAGATGAGTGTCTTGTGCTTGGGGTGTTGTGGCTCTGTGACTGAAGTCTGATATGAGGTTGGAGTGATGATGTCTTGCATATATGTGTATATTATTGCTTTGGTTCGACGTAGACTGGTTTGACGCACTGATACTGAGCATTGAGTACATATCCGGGGATGCAGAGACATCGACCGTCGGAGAGCTGGCGATAGGGTGGAAGAATGTTTGCTGGCTCGTATTCTGGTGGGATATTTGTGCACTGATCAGTACCACATCCGCCCCCTGTTGGGCCACCGCTCGGACCACCAGGACATCCTGGAGGATTGTTTGGGTCGTTTGGATCACCTGGATCATTTGGACACTGACCGTTTACTGGGTTAGGGCACGGAGGAACAGCGACACACAACGGATCTCCTGGATACTTTTCACACCAACAAGGGTCTCCAGGGTTACAAGTTTGACAGTTGTTGATAAAACCTCCTGGGAGTGGAGCTGGTGGAGTAATAGGACACTGATCAATAATTGTATTAGAAACACCACTAAAATCTACCCACCCAACAACACCAGAGCCCCATGCGTATCCGCTCATCGATCCAGTTGTTTTGTTGATTTTGACACCATAGTTTATCCCATCAGTAGGATTAGTATCTCCGAGCGATATCCATCCATCCCATCCGCCACGCATCCAATCTGGTTTAACTCCTCTAGAAGGATCACAGTTATTGGCATATACAGAACATGCGCGAGCCCAGCCCCTGAGCGGTGCATCAGTTCCAGGTGCGTCAAAGTTGGCGTATACACCACAATCGGGCCCAGTACTAACCGGACAACGAAGCGCAAGTCTTTGCTCGTCTGTATCTCCTGACTGTCGCGGATCCCATGGGGTTTGAGGGTATGTATTGAACGTAATCCACCCGATATTTGGTGACCATGCGTACCCAGTGATCCTGCGATCTCCTCCGCTGGTTGCTATACGAAGTCCGTATCCCTGTCCGGTACAATCGGTTGCACTTTCACAGTTGTTGACCTTGATCCATCCGACGTTAGTTGACCACGCATACCCAAAGAAATTGTCAGTTGCACTTGCAAGTACAACATTGGTTGCAACAAGTCCTGCAATCACCAAACTTCCAACTACTAACAATGCGCGCTTGATCGAGTGGGGTATACGTATATATGTCATGTTGATATAAAGTATATGCTATGGTATGATGCATACGCAAGAGTCAACCCGCCGAAAGGTGGGCATTTCTGTTGATAACTTGCACTTTCGTTTATACAAATCACATAACAATAACAAATATGTTGGATATCAAAGCACTCAAAGCAGCAATCGAACAACTCGAAAGCGAACGTCGTATCGCTCGAGACAAACTTATCGATGCGATTGAACAATCACTCGCTGCTGCATACAAGAAAGAATACGGAAAAAAGGGACAGATCGTTCGCGCGCAGATAAATCTCGATGCGGGCACTGTCGACTTTGAACAGGTCAAGACTGTTGTCGACGAGACACTCGTACGATTCGAAGAAGAACCAGCAAGCGAAACAGATGAGCGCGAACACTACAACGAAGAGAAGCACATCCTCCTTGAAGATGCGCGCATCATCAAAGCAAACGCTGTTGTCGGTGACGAGATCGTGTTCTCTCTCGAACCCAAAGACGACTTTGGTCGTATTGCTGCACAAACTGCAAAGCAGGTCATCATGCAGCGCATCCGCGAAGCAGAGCGCACCTCGATCCTCGATGAATTTGGTACTCGCGAGGGAGACATCATCTCTGGCTATGTCCAAAAGGTTGAACGTGGCATGGTCTACGTCGACTTTAACCGCGCAACAGGTATCATCCCTCCTCAGGAGCAGATCCCTGGTGAGCGCTACACTCGGGGCTCACGTATCCGCGGCTACCTCTACCATGTCGAAGAATCTCCTCGTGGTATCACACTTCGCATCTCACGCACACACCCCAAGTTTCTTGAGAAACTCTTTGCATATGAGTCTCCTGAAGTAGCAAGTGGTGTTGTT
This sequence comes from uncultured Candidatus Saccharibacteria bacterium, assembly GCA_964441495.1. Classification (GTDB taxonomy): domain Bacteria; phylum Patescibacteriota; class Minisyncoccia; order Phycocordibacterales; family UBA9973; genus UBA4124. Next base: position 59,635 of record CAYTXV010000002.1, on the reverse strand, counting down.
GAGATCAAATCAATCGCTCGCGAACCAGGTAGTCGAAGCAAGATCGCAGTATGGACTGAGGACGCAAACATCGATCCAGTCGGCTCATGTGTCGGCCAGAAAGGTGTTCGCGTCTCAACAGTCATGAACGAACTCTCTGGTGAGAAAATCGACATCATCGAATGGTCTCCTGACCCAGAAGAGTTTGTGACAAAATCACTCTCTCCTGCAAAAGTCATCGGTATCGAGCTCAGCGAAGAAGAACACAAGGCAACCATCGAAGTCACTCCTGACCAGCTCTCCCTCGCTATCGGTAAAGGTGGACAAAACGTACGCCTCGCTGCGCGGCTCACTGGATGGAAGATAGACATCAAAGGCTCTGACGCACCAGTTGAAACCGAAGGCGACAACCTCGAAGGTGACGACTTCCAATCTCTCGACTCACTCAAAACGCTATCAACAGAAGAAATATCAGACGAAACACACGCATAATCATATGAATCTCCTCCACGATATCACTGCTGGCAAAGATGCCCCAAACAGCATCAATGTCATCATCGAGATCCCCAAAGGATCCAAAAACAAGTACGAGATCGACAAAGAAACAGGACTTATCGCGCTCGATCGTGCGATGCACACATCACAAGACTATCCGTTTGACTATGGCTTCATGCCACAATCTCACTGGCTCGACGGCGACCCACTCGACGTGGTAGTCCTCACCACATATGCACTTGCCCCAGGAGTACTTGTCAAAGTCCGCCCTGTTGCAATCGTCAACATGGTCGATGACGGCGACTCAGATGCCAAGATCATCGCAGTCCCCGAGAAAGATCCGCGCTGGGATCATGTCCAAGATCTCGCTGATGTAAACAAGCACACTCTCAAAGAGATCGAACACTTCTTCCTCACCTACAAGCAAATCCAAAAGAAAGAAGTAGCTATAGACTCTATCGGAGACAAAGCTGAAGCCCTCAAAGCAATCCAAAAATCCCAAGAGCTCTACAAAGAAAAGTTTGGGAAATAATTCCTGCAAATAAAAAACCACTCGAGATGAGTGGTTTTTTATTACTTGAAATGTTTATCCATTTCTTGCAAGAAATAATCTTTCAGGTGATTATTTGGAAATATTTTTACAACATAGTGCTTCGACCATATTTTTTCCATAATCAATTTTTGAATATTTTCTGGATCGGACCAAATCTCACCTATATCACAAAGCACGACTTCTCCGTTACTATTAAGTCCGAAGTTTTTTCCGATTGCAAAACTTTTATCAACCATATTGTGTGCCATAAGAAATTTTACAAACACAATAAACTTATCGATTACAACTTTTCCTTCCTCGATGCTGTGCGATTGGAAATAATCTTGAATTGGAATTATTTTATCTTGTTCGTAATCTATACCATTTGAAAGTATTTTAGAATTTGCAAATAAACCTGCATCTAGTGATGTCTCTTCAATTTTCTTTAAAGAATCTCTTGCTTCATTCCCTACTGAATCATAGAACTTGGCAAACTTCCATATTGGAGGAAACGGAAGAGTGCTTCGCCACATAACTTTATATGCTTCCCATCGAGAATTCTTTCGTTTATACACTCTTCCGTTTTCAAGATCATACACTGAGTATTGCCACCCTTGTCCGATTTTTTTCATATAACAAATATATCACCTTACCGCAATTCCTCAATCAATTCCTCCAAATCCTTATGTCTCTCCTTTATCGTCTGGTTTTTGATCAGCCAAAAGGTTTTGTTTTTGAATTCTTGGATAAATTCGTAATCGTGGGTCACGAGCAGGATGGTGCTCTTGGTGTTGTTGCAGGCATCAAGGAGGATCTGCCAGGTCACTTCGTCGAGGTGATTCGTCGGCTCGTCAAGGATGATGAAGTCAGGGTTCTTTCCAAATACGATTGCAAAACGAAGTCTCATACGCTCGCCTCCCGAGAGTTCGCCCGTGCACGTCTCCATTTTGTCAGAGGCAAACTTCATCGCACCAAGCGCTGCGCGACTTTCTTTGTCAGGCTTACCAAGTGCTTCGGTTACAACCTCAAGCGCGGTCTTCTGTGGATCAAAGTCTGCATGTTGGTCGAAGTAGCTCGTTTGTATACCTTCTACCCAGCTCATACTTCCAGTGCTTAGTGCCAAGTTACCAGTAAGACCCTTGAGAAAGGTTGACTTCCCTGATCCATTGCGACCAAGGAGTACGATATGGCTTCCGGTACGGATGTCGACTGAAATATCTTTAAAGATGAAACCCTTAGCATCATCGTATTTAAAAGATGCATCAGTGATACGACAAAGAAGTTTACCGTTATGAAGATCACTTGTACTCTTTTGGAGTCTGATCGAAGTACGCCGATCGTCTGCTCGACCTTCTTCTTTTTGTTGTGCTTTGAGCTCTACAAGCTCAGCTTTCCTTTTGAGATAAGTCGGCACATCTTTACCGCGAAACGCTTTTGCTTCAAGGATGGGAAGCATCGCTTCGAGCGCTCTGATACGTTTGGTAACCTGATCATATGCACGCTGGAGCCCCGCAATGCGCTCGAGCCGCTTGTCGATGTAGTCTTGGTAGCCGCCTTCAGAGATAAATACTTTCTTTTGGGTCACTTCGGCAACCTTGCTTGCAATACTATCGATCATGAGTCGATCGTGTGAAACAAAAAGAACACCTCCGCGATATGCTTTCAGTAGTTTGACAAGCTCAAGACGAGAAACAATATCAAGGTGATTTTCTGGTTCATCGAGTAATAAAAAATCTGGTGCAACAGCAAGTCCAACAGAGAGTGCAAGAATTTTTTGTTGTCCCCCGGAGAGTAGTCCGCATTCTTTTGTGGTATTTTTCTCAAGATCAAAGCCGAGTGTTTTACCAAAGGCAAAAATCTTTTTGTAGAGCGTCACTGATGCGTGTGCAAGTATGTATTCTTCTATAGTACGCACTGCGTCTTCTTTGCTAAACTCCTGCGAAACATAGTACGTGCGCACATGTCCAGTAGTTGCAACAGTGCCGCTACTGGGCTCAATTGCACCGGTAATGATTTTGAGGAGGGTCGACTTGCCGGTACCGTTATCACCCACGATACAGAGACGTTCGTCCGCGTCGACTTTAAATGAAACACCTTCGAGGATTGGTCTCTCTAGAAAAGAGTGCGATATGTTTTTGAGTGAGATTGTTTTGGTCATATATCTACAAGGTCTTCGAGTTCATGGTCTTAAGATGCCATACTTGCCTTGTAGTTGTAGACGAGAACAACTTTCCTTGTTAGATATTTTGTATCATTTTTGTATAGAAAATTCAATATTACTTCTTTTTCTTGTCTAACTCCTTCGCGATTTCGATAAGTATCTCTCCCAGGTCCGGCAGTATCGAGAGTTGATATTCCTCCACCAGGTAGTGCGGGCGGGCGCCGGGAAACGGTGTGTCTTGCTCGCACATATCCGCAAGCGAGGCGCTCTGTGGAAGCATCTTGACATAGAGCTGATCATCACAGATGAGTGCCACCGTGACTCCATCGGCATAGAGCGCATACTCCCCAAACATCTTGCGGGTTGCAAATCGCCCCTCACCCACCTGCTGAGTAAGCTTCTCTAGGATAAATTCGGCTATTTCTGGACGTGTTGCCATATCCAGTCCAGTGTAACACTCTAGCCAGTTGGTCGTCTGTATGGTATACCTAAGGGTACAATACGCTTATGAATCGCAAACTCGTCTATATACTCATCGCACTCCTTGCGCTCGGATCTCCTCTTGCAGCAAGTGCAGAAACCACAAAAGCTACACCTGTAGCCGTAGCTGCCCCTGCGCCTACCGAAACAGCTCCTCAAGCAGATATGGCCTCTGTCCCTATGACACTCATACAGCGCAAAGCGTTCCTTGAAAAGAACCTCCGTGCGGTACAAGCACAGTTTGCACTCCTCATCACTCGCACACAGCTCACTATAGATCGACTCACGGCAAAAGGTGTGGATACCACCAAGGCAACTACTGAACTTACCCTTGCAACGACTGCGCTCGACGCTACCAAGAAAAACATCGAACTATTTGCAGCCCTCGTTGTCACTGATGATCAAAAGGATACTACTGAGCTCAAAAAATCTCTTGAAACACTCGAGGAGAACCTTAAACAAGTACGTACACACCTCATCGAGAGCTTAACCACCCTCAAATCATCAGTATCAAGTACTGTAGAAGCTGTTCAATAAAACTAAACAAATATTCAAAAACAAAATCACCACCCATCTCTGGGTGGTGATTTGCATATGAGTTATTGCATCAACTGTTTTGCTTGTTCAATCAAACGGAGTGCTTCCGCGGTTGAAGTTGAACGAGACGCTTGTTGAAGGAGTTCGAGTGCTTCAAGTGATGAAACTGAAGTACTGCCTGTTGTTTTTGCGGTTGACGTTGAGGGGTCTGTAAGAGCTGTACTACTTGAAGCTGTTCGAGCAGCTGAATATAATACGAGATTTCTTGTAGCAACCCATCCATCTGCTCCAAAAGGGAAATCGAGTTTGTACCATGTGTACCCGTTGTTATTAACTGGTCCACCGGTTACTGTACCGATTGATCCTTTTGCTTGAGTACCGAGGATTGTCCCTGTAACACCGACACTCGGATTTGCGCGAACATTAACTTTTGCAGTTGTTTTATACATACTTCCTGCGCTTGGGGTAGTGACAGAAACTGCACCAGATTGAGCTGATTCCCATGACGTTGATGCGTGATATGCAGACACAGCATAAGTATACGTTGTCGACGCAAGTACTTCAGTATCAACATAACTAGTAGCGCCAGCACCGATGGTGTGTGTGATATTTACTCCATTTCGATAAATCTCATATCCACCAACACTACCTGTTGAAGGGTTCCATGAAAGATTTATCTGTGTTGGAGTAACAGCAGTTGCTGTAAGACCTGTTGGGACTGATGGGTTTGCAGCTACTGCATTATTAACGGTAAAGCTTCGTGTTGCGGTTGTACTGACATTGCCTGCTGCATCACGCGCAACTGCGGTCCATGTGTGCACACCATCACCGATACCTGTAGTGATCCAGTTTGCACTATATGGTGCAGTTGTATCGGTTGTGTGAAGGAGCCCATCAAGGTTGAAGGTAACACTTGTAACACTGACGTTGTCAGTTGCGTCTGCAGTTACTGAAACTGTTCCGCTAACTGTTGCCCCTGCCGCTGGTGCAGTAAAGGTTACTGTTGGTGCGGTAGTATCGGCAGTAGTGTTTGATACTGTTACCGATACTCCAGTACTGGTACTACTATTCCCTGCTGCGTCGCGTGCAACTGCAGTGAGGGTGTAGGTACCGTTTGCAACAGTAGTTGTGTTCCATGAGGTTGTGTATGGTGCAGCAGTGTCTTCTGAGCCAAGGTTGGTACCGTTGAGCTTAAACTGCACACCAACAACACCGATATTGTCTGTTGCATTTGCAGAGAGTGTTGTTGCGGTACCTGAGACAGTTGCACCTGCAGTTGGTGCGGTGAGTGAGACGGTTGGTACAGTAGTGTCAGGAGTTGTTGTACTTGAGTATTCGTAGATACCAGCGTCTGGTGCAGCGCCTTGAGGAACATTGTTACCACCAAAGTCTGTGGTGTACCCAATGTTGGTACCGCGATCAACGATTGTGCTTCCTGCAAGTGGTCGATAATCCCAACTTGCGGGATCGGTTGCAGAAGTGTTGGTCCAGAAGTTACTTGTCGTAATGACTTCAGTTGGACTTTGTGTAAAGTTGAGCACACTTCCTGAACCAAGCTTATACACATTGTTTTGGTTTACAAGAGCTCCAGGGGTTGACCACTGACTTCGCCCAACATCGATCGTACCGTAAAGTTGAATGATGTTGTTTTTCAAAACCAAACTATTTGCAGCTGTTGGTGCAGATTTAAATGCAAACATCGAACTTGAAGAAACACGATATGGTTCTGTTTCTACAAACACGTTGTTATAAAATTGTGTATTGTTTGTATACGTCAAGAAGGTTCCTGAATTACTTACATAGAGAGTAGAACCGTTATTGATAGCTTTATTATACGCAACTACTGTATTGTTTACAGTATTTCCACCACTTCCACCTATCTCAAGAACACCATTACAGTCTACAAACGTGTTGTATCCGATAAAGTTATTTTCGATAAGCGGTTTGTCTGCGTAGATATCTACTGCCCCACCGTCAACACCATAGTCGTACGACTGTGCCCAACAACTACTGAAATAGTTATTGATGATCCTGTTATTTGAACTAGAGATTACGAGCGGGTTTGCACCATAGTCATCATCGTTGCCTGGTGGTGGGCCATCATTTGTGTTTCTCACCATACGGAGATTTTCGATCGTACAGTTCTCTACAGTGTTGTTAGGGCCAACCAGATAGATAGCGACACCAACAAGGCTGATTTTGCAGTTTTTGATGATGACATTGTTTGTCGTACCATCCATATAAAACGCCCGCTCAATCTTTGACTGGAGCGTACGATTGTTTGGATCCATTGCAGGGTCGATCACATCGATACCGTCAAACGTGAGATAGCCTCGATTGTAGGCATATACGAGCTTTGTGATACTCGTTGATGTATTGGTCGTCGCATCATATGAACCAACAAGCCTTGGGTTTGCGCCAGTACCGTAGGCATTGAAAGTAATAGGGTTTCCAGCAGTACCAGAGCGGTTGATGGTAAGAGTGCCAGGATAGCTAGTGCCACGCTTGAAGCTCACGATATCACCTGGCTGCAGTGCTGCTGCTTGCACTTGTGAGAGTGTCTTCCATGGAGTTGCGAGTGCCCCGTTTGATGTTGAACCCGTATATGTCGAGTCAACATAGTACTGCGCTGCGTGTGCAGAGCTCACTCCAAACGCCATGATTGCAATAACAAATGCTATTGCGCGAATAAAATATTTCATATTTATAATTGTGTTACATACTCACTTACTAATAACACTTCAGTGTACCAGGTATTTTTATCAAAGGACAAGCGCATTATCCACAAACTTGTCTCTCGAGCGTGCTGTGCTAGAATGCCAGCCATGTCAACACCATACACCCATACCCTCACCCACACTCCAGGAAGTACTGTCGAGATCAAGGTATCCCTTGACTGGAACCATGTCGCGCCGTTCCAAGAAGTCGCATTCAAGAAGCTTGCCGAGCATCTGACCCTCGACGGCTTCCGCAAAGGACAAATCCCTCCTGAAATCGCACGCAAACACATCCCTGAGGAGCTCGTCCTCGGAGAGGCGGCAGAACTTGCAGTAAACGACATCTACCCTCGCCTTATCACTGAGGCTGGGATCGACCCTATCGGCAAACCGGTGGTCGCCATCACCAAACTCGTCAAGGATAACCCACTCGAGTACACGATCACCACTGCAGTCGTCCCTGCGATCACGCTCCCTGACTACAAAGCTATCGCCAAAGGCGTCGCCCTCGACACGCCCAAGGAAATAACCGAGGAAGACGTCGACAAGGTGATCCATGATCTCCGCCAGATCCGTGCATACGGACACATCCATGCAGACCACGACGATCACCAACACACCGAGGAGCTCCCTGAGGTAAATGACGAATTTGCCAAAAGCTTTGGCGACTTTGCTACAGTTGCAGACCTACGCGCCAAAATCCACGAAAACCTCACCACGGAGGCAGCACAAGCAGTCCATGACAAGCGCCGCGTTGCAATCATCGAGGCTATCCTTGGCAAAACCACCTTTGATGTCCCACAGATAGTGCTCGATGCGGAGGCCGACAAGATGCTCGCGCAGATAGAATCAGAAGTTGCTCGCTCTGGAGCAACGCTTGCCGACTATCTCACCCATATCAACAAAACAAAGGAAGGGCTCCTCAAGGAATTTGCTCCTGAAGCAGAGAAGCGTGCACGGTTCCAGCTCCTCCTCAATGCTATCGCTCGTGCTGAGCAAACACTCCCTACCGAGGCAGAAGTAGAAGCAGAAGCACAAAAGCTCATCGCTATGTACCCTACTGCAGACCCGGCTCGCACCAAAGCATATGCAGACATGATGCTCACCAACGAAAAGGTTCTCTCGATGCTCGAATCCCTCTCATAATAAAACATCCCCGCCGTAGCGGGGATTGTTCATGTCAGACAACCGAGAAAATCTGACTGTCTCAATCGTACCAAAAACCGTAGTATGCGAAATCTTTCACCTAATGTTTTTGTTATTTTTTTAATTGAGACAGTTTGACTGCAGGGTTCCTGTAGCTTTATGAGTGTTTCGTATGCAAACATGGTGCTTTGTTTTCATAAACTCTAGTACTTTTGCAAAAAAAGTCAAATGAGCGTATAGTTGTGGCATTCAGAATGACTGCTTTGACCGTACGACCATTTATCCATTTTGTATATTTGACCCTATGATTATCCCAACTGTTATCGAAAAGAACCCAATGGGCGATCGAGCATATGACATCTACTCTCGCCTCCTCAAAGAACGCATCATCTTCCTCGGTGGACCGATCAATGATCAAGCCGCAAATCTTATCATTGCTCAGCTCTTGTTCCTTGCTAATGAAGATCCTAAAAAGGATATTCAGCTTTACATCAATTCTCCGGGAGGATCAGCTTCAGCAACACTTGCAATGATTGATACGATCAACTTCATCAAACCAGATGTATCTACTATCTGTGTTGGTATGGCTGCGTCAGGTGGAGCATGGCTTCTTTCTGCTGGCAAAAAAGGAAAGCGTTATGCGCTACCAAATGCTGAAATCATGATTCACCAACCGCTCGGCGGTGCTGAAGGTCAAGCAACCGATATCAATATCCAAGCTCGTCAAATTTTAAAACTTCGAGAGAACCTCGTAAAAATAATGGCGAAAAATACTGGCCAAACTACCGCAAAGATAGATAAAGACATTGAGCGTGATTTCTTCTTGAGTGCAGAAGAAGGTGTAAAGTACGGCATCATCGACGGAGTCATTACCAAACCAAGTAGTAAGTAACATGGACGATTATGTACTCGCACTTGCGATGTTTCTCGGTGGGGCACTCCTCGGGTACAGCATCCGCGCAGTGATATTTATCGTTCGCAAAAACGGGATCGAATTTGCGATCAACAAGCGCATCATGGACGCGCGCACTGCAGCGCAAAAGATCATCGATGACGCAAACGATCGCGCATCTCTCATTGAGGCTCGTGGGATAGAGCTCGATGTGCGCGCTGCAGCACTTGAGCAAAAGGCTGAAGACCTCTTTATAAGGCAAAAAGAGCTCGATGCAATCGCAGAGCGTGAACGCGAAGTACTCGAGAGTATCGCTGGGATGAGCGTACTTGACGCACGCGAAGCACTCATCCGTGATGCAGAGGCCCGCTATAGCGAAGACCTCCTCGTACGCAGCCAGAAACTCGAACGAGAGGTCCGTGAGACGCTCGACGCGCGTGCGCGCGACATCCTCATGAGCAGTATCCAGCGCCTCGCCGTCCCTACGGCAAACGAACTCACCACAAGCAGCGTCCCGCTCGAGTCAGATGAACTCAAAGGCAAGATCGTCGGCAAAGAAGGTCGCAACATTCGTACCTTTGAACGACTCGCAGGAGTCGAGCTCCTTGTAGACGAGACACCTGGGGCGATCGTCGTATCGTGCTTTGATCCAGTACGCCGCGCGATCGCAGTACACGCACTCGAAGCGCTCGTTACAGACGGCCGCATCCAACCTGCTCGCATCGAAGAAGAAGTAGAAAAGGCACGTGCGCACATCCACGAGATCATCAAACAAAAGGGTGCTGATGCAGTGTATCAGTGTGGTATCTACAACCTCGATCCACGCCTCGTTGCGATCCTCGGGCGACTTCACTTCCGGACAAGTTATGGACAAAACGTGCTTGCGCACTCGATAGAGATGGCGCATCTGGCCGAGATGATCGCAAGTGAAGTCGGTGCAGATCCCTACATCGCCAAAGCAGGCGCACTCGTGCACGACATCGGCAAAGCACTCGATCACGAGTTTGAGGGTACGCATATCGATATCGGTATCAAAGTGATGGAGCGATTTGGGACAGATGAGCGCATCATCACCGCGATGAAAAGTCACCATGATGATTGTCCGCACCAGAGTATCGAAGCGGTGATCGTCCAAACCGCCGACATGATCTCGGGGGCTCGTCCTGGTGCACGTCGTGATTCGGCAGAAGCATATATCAAACGCCTCGCTGAGCTTGAACAAATTGCCACAAGATTTGGTGGCGTCCAAAAGGCGTACGCCCTCCAAGCAGGACGTGAAGTGCGCATCTTTGTGCACCCGAGCGATGTCTCTGATATACAAGCCAAACGCCTCGCCCGCGATATCGCGCTCTCTATCGAAGGAGAGCTCCGCTACCCTGGTGAGATCAAGGTCACCATCATCCGAGAAACGCGTATCATCGACTACGCACGATAAGAAAACCCCTTCAGCTGAAGGGGTTTTTAGTTCTTTTTGATTTTCGTATTTGTATACATGCAGTAACGTGGCCTGCAACTGCACAGAGGACAATGAAACATCCTGCAAAAATACCAAATTTCAGAAGTACTTGATTCATATTGAATTGGATTTAAATAAAAACTTAGTTATATTATAATCATTTTTTGTATATTGTCAATATTTGGGTATTAAAATTCCTTGCTATATAATGCTCAAAGCTTTATGCACCAAGCAAAAGCACACTGACGAGATTATCAGTTTACGTTCCCTACACTATGAACAAACAAGCACTTGTTGAGCTCGTACACTCTCTCATCGGCGGGACCAAGGTCCAAGCCGAAGAAGTAATCGAGAGCATCATCGAAAACATCACCAAAACGCTCAAAAAGGGTGATGAGGTCTCTATCGCAGGTCTCGGAATCTTTTCGGTGAAGACTCGCGCAGCACGCACTGCTCGCAACCCCAAGACTGGTGAATCAGTCAAAGTCGCTGCGACTCGCGTTCCAAAGTTCCGCGCTGCAAAGGCACTCAAGGATGCAGTGAAGTAACACTGGTTTCTTTTGCAACAACACTCCGACATGTTCGGAGTGTTTTTGCTATACTTGTATACATGCTCGCTCCCAAAGAAACACTTGCAACGCCAAAGCAAGAAATCGCGTGGCTCGGTGCCCAGTCACACCGAGAGTACATCGCGCAATCAGTGCCTCATGCCAACATCGAAAGTGCTGCAAAAACAACGATCGAACAGTACGCGCATGCCGAAGCAACAAACTTCATCCATGAAACACAAAAGCTCGCTCCTCATGAAACAGAGCGTATCATTCTAAGACTCAAACCTGAAACACACGACCACAAGATAGAAGAACTCTTTGCGCTCATGCTCGACAAAGGAGTAAAAAATGCGCTCGATGTTGTCCAAGCAATGAACGACCCACACCTTGCGGATGACTTTCACCGCTTCCTCGTGCAGTACCTGCACACCGTTGGCGCGATCCCGGGACTCAAAGACCGTAGCACGCTTGAACGTGAACTTCGTCACTCACTCTTTGCGGTGACACTTCCGACAGGAGCAGGTGATGTTGCGTTCAAAAGCTTCATCCAAGCGATGAAGCAGTTCTATGCGGGTATGATCGGACTCCTCGATAGAGACTACTATGTCCTTGAGCTTGCAGTACAGAACAGTTCGCGTGATATCGCGCTCTATGGAGCAGTACCAGCTGAGTATGGCGCGACATTTGAGAAGCTGGTCCACGCATACTACCCAACTGCGATCATCGATGAGGTTGTCGATGACTACAATATATTTGGCACTGCAAGTCCTGCCATCGCCGCAAGTGTCGCAGGTCTCAAAGAAGATCACTACCTGCCGCTCAACACCGATGCACAGTTCGAACACGATCCACTCGCAGCACTCATCGCGTCCCTTTCACAACTCGAACAGTCTGGTGAAGGCGCAGCGATACAGTTTGTGATCAGTCGCGACCAGTGGGGTGCAAACGCGCTCTACACCAAGCTCGCCGAAGGTGCGCAAACGCCTGGTACCACCGTCAAAGAGCTCTACAAAGAAGCAAACGCGTCAATCGGTGCAGAGTTTGGCAAAACATTTCTCTCACTCTTTGAGTCACCCAAAGAAGAAAAGTCCGACGAACCAAAGCCGCTCGACACGCGTACTCTTGAGCTGTTGAACACCAAAAACAAATCTCAGGTTGTCGGTACAGGTATCCGCATCATCGCAACTGCTGGAGCGAGTACTCGCGCAGCGAGCATCCTGCAGACTATCAAGGCATCGTTTGCGCAGTTTGCACTCGTCGGTGGCAACTCACTCGTCTGGTATGACGTCTCTGCCAAAGCGCTTCCCCAAACAATCCGCGACTTTACATTTCGTACACTTCGCCAAGATGCGCAGTTTCCGCTCAACATCGACGAGCTCGCGACACTCTTTCATTTCCCCGTCGGCATCACTCCTGCACCCGAACTCCGAGAATCCTCTGCAGCAAGTGCACCCGCGCCCACCTTTTCGCAAGGTTCAGGCCTGCCTGCGCAGACAGGTATCACACTTGGTACCAACACATACCGCGGACAGCAAACACCGATTATCTTTGCCCGCGAAGACCGTGTTCGTCACTGCTATGTCATCGGTCAGACTGGTACTGGTAAGACCGTCTTTCTCAAAAACATGATTATCCAAGACATCAAAAACGGTGATGGTGTCTGCTTCATCGATCCACACGGCACCGATATCGATCACATCCTTGCCAACATCCCTCCTGAGCGCATCGACGACGTCATCTACTTTGATCCAGCACATACTGCGCGTCCGATGGGGCTCAACATGCTCGAGTACGACGAGCGCTTCCCTGAGCAAAAGATCTTTGTTATCAACGAACTCCTTGCGATCTTTAACAAACTCTTTGATATGAAGGTTGCTGGTGGTCCGATGTTTGAACAGTACTTCCGCAATGCGTGCGGACTTGTGATGGAGGACCCCGCATCTGGCTCGACACTCCTTGAGATCGGACGCGTCCTCTCTGACAAAGCATTTCGCGATATGAAACTTGAGCGCTGCAAAAACCCGATCATCAAACAGTTCTGGCAAAATGCCGAAAAGACAACTGGTGAGAGTGCGCTTGCCAACTTCGTCCCCTACATCACCAACAAGTTTGATGTCTTCATCTCCAACGACATCATGCGCCCGGTTGTTGCGCAGCAACAAAGCGTACTCAACTTCCGCCAAATCATGGATGAAAAGAAAATCCTCCTTGTGAACCTCTCCAAAGGTCGGCTTGGTGACATCAACTCAAACCTCATCGGCCTCCTCCTCGTCGGCAAGATAACGATGGCAGCACTCTCTCGTGTGGACATCGTCGGCAAACAAGCAGTGAACGACTTCTATCTCTACATCGATGAGTTTCAGAACGTCACCACCGACTCTATCTCGACGATCCTCTCAGAAGCACGCAAGTACCGCCTATCGCTCACTGTCGCCCATCAGTACATCGAACAGCTCCAAGAAAACATCAAAAACGCAATCTTTGGAAACGTCGGCACGATGGTGGTACACCGCGTCTCACCTGAGAATGCAGCGGTGTTTGAGCAGCAGTTTGCACCTGTCTTTACCCCAGCTGACATCATCAAGCTCCAAAACCTCAACTGCTATATCAAAATGCTCGTCGGTGGCGTCCCTGCCAAGCCGTTCAACTCCGTCACCCCATTTCCTCCGCAGGGCAACCCGACTGTTGCCGAGAAACTCAAAGAGCTCTCATACCTCAAGTACGGCCGTCCTAAAGAGGAAGTCGAAGCCGAGATCATGGCACGATTTCAGTAGTGCATGCTATAGTGTGAGGGTATGAACAAAGCAGAATTTCCCCCAACACCATCAGTAGAAAACAAAGAGCAACATGACGAAGCGCTCGAATCTATAAAAGAATCGCTCAAAAATCAAGAAGAGGTAACAATAGAAACACCGGAGGCTCGCGAAGAACAAATCTCAAGTATCAACGAGGAGATTGAGCGCGCGATGGCAAAAAAGCCTGATGGATCTGAAAGGCTTCAAGAAGGTATCGAGGAGGATGAATTGTATATTGACACCCGCGCTACACATGAAAAACAAACTCCTCCAGAAGATATTAATCCACCCGAAAAAGGATCGAGTGGCTTCAAAAAAGCGCTTAGGAAATGGGCTGCAATATTTGGATTGGCAGTAGCAACGACTACTACCGGCAAGGCTGCTTCAGTAGAAACAAATCCGAGCGATTCTACCAAAGCAAAAACCGAACAGTTTAAATTCATCGAAGCAAACAAAGAGGTTGGCGGGCTTATGTACAAAGGAGCGCTCAGTGTACCTTCAGATGACAAAGAGTATGATTACTTCTTTATCGGACTTGATGGAAATGATGCAGAAGAAAATAAAGCAGCACACATGAAACAAGCCGCAAAAGAGCTTGGGTTTGAACTTGCAAGCTCAGATGATTTGCGTGAAGTTTTTAATAAAAACCAAAAAGTGCTTACCGAAAAGATTGGGTACGGTATGGCACTCGATACAGCGCATATCGAATCAGACGATACGCAAGATACAAACATCAACGACAACATTGGCACTGCAACAATTGAAAACTTCACAACATTTAACCCTACAGGGAAAATCAACCGATACGAACACAACATGATGGGTAAAGATTTCAAGTATGGTGAGTACGCGATCCTCGTCAAAGTAAAAAAGCAAAAAGAAAATACTGTGCAAATGCCTGGTGCAGACTTTGCTCAGACAAACAAATAAACTCAGTATGAACCTTCCCCACCACCCACCCGGGTGGTGGGTTTGTTTGACTTAGTGAAATGATATGGTAATGTATTTGGAAACTTAAATTCTTTCTATTTATGAAAAAAGTGTTTATTATTTCCTCAAAATTGAGCAAATCCACAACCTCCAAAACTATTAAAAATGCCATGTCCGGGATCGTCCCGAAGCAGCGGCTCAAAAAGTACCCACCAAATGCAAAAGGGTTGTGCAACATTGTCAAAAATGAGAAACCGGCGGTTATCGCCTTTCATTACATCGACAAACAGGTCGCAAAAGACTTTATCGAACAGGTTGGCACATCCTGTCCTGAAACAAAATTTTTGTATGTCGAAAACGACTGGAGCGCGGCCAGAGATCTGATTGGAAGAGTAGTTGCTGCATAGTAACTACATATTTTATGTACAAAAGCCCCCTTAGATAAGGGGGTTATTTTTATACACAGAATGCTACACTGTAGATGTGAACTCTTCTAGAGACCCTCAAGACAAACTCGACTTTTTCCTCGTGTCGGCACACGAGCTGCGGACCTCACTCGCTGCGATGAAGTGGCTGTTCAAGATGCTCCTTGCGGATGACTTCGGCCCACTGACCGAAACGCAGCGTGCGATGCTCTCGCAAGCATCTGGCTCTACTGAGCGCATGATTGGACTTATCAACGATACGATGGATGTGGTCAAAACCGAAGGCTCTACTGTTGCCTATACCCTCTCTCCGCTTTTGTTTTCATCTCTGATCGAAGAATCCATCAAAGACTTCACAAGCGAAGCAAGTGCCAAAGACATGCATATCCGCTATGCGCCGCCCGAAGCACCGATCATTGTCCATGCAGATACAGACAAACTCCGCATCGTCATCCACAACCTCCTCGAAAACGCGATCAAGTATGGTTCAAAAGGAACCGACATCGTCGTTGACCTCCGCGTGGATGATGGCAGGGTGTATCTGAGTGTTACTGATCACGGGATCACGGTACCGTCGAGCGAGCAGCGCAACCTCTTTACCAAGTTTTTCCGAGCAACAACTGCCCGAGACTACCCCGGTGTTGGGCTTGGGCTCTATGCGAGCAAGCATATCGTCGAGCGCCATGGCGGTACCCTCACCTGCACCAGCACCCCGAGCGACGGAACCACATTTACCATCGCCCTCCCCTTGGGCTAGCAAGTCTGCTATACTCTACCCATATGAAAAAGATACTGACCATCGAAGACGATTCATTTTTAAAAAACCTTGAAAGCGCAAAACTCACCCAGAGCGGTTTTGAAGTAGCAAGTGCAACAACCAAAAGAGAGGTTGACGCAGCTCTTGCAGCAGGACTCCCTGATGTGATCCTCCTTGACCTCATGCTCCCCGACGTAGACGGACACACTATCCTCCAAGAGCTCAAGTCTGATGAAAAGACAAAAGCCATCCCTGTGATTGTATTTTCAAACCTCTCTGATGATGTAGAGATGAAGCGTGTGATGGATGCAGGTGCTGCAGACTTCATGGTCAAAAGCAACTTCACCCTCGACGATGTCATCACCAAGATAAACGAACTAATCAAATGATTACTACAAAACCACCCTTCATCGAAGGGTGGTTTTGTATTAGATACGAAATATCTGTTTGAGATATCCGCGCTTGACCGGCACTGGATCATTGACTGGAGTCGGTGTATATGACTGATCTGGGTTTTTGCGATCAACGACAATACGGTACGTACCGTTTGCGATAAGTGCGTAGTACCTACCTCGCGCATCTGCGACCCGATGCATGAGCTCTTTGTTGGTTGCAGTTGAGTACACACGCACAACACTAAACGGGAGCGGCATGTTGGTCGTATAGTCAGCAACTCCTCCCATCGGGCGTACTGATATACCGAGGATCTGGAGCACCGCAAGGATCACATAGAGTGCGCTCATGATGATGTTGAACGTCGTTGGAGAGACAATCGTTGCAACTCCGGTGATGATAAACCCTGCCACAAAGAGTCCGTGTGAAATCTGTGCGATGAGCACGTCACGACGATGGAAATGTCTCAGTCTACGCTGCTCATCCTTTGCATACTCGTTCCAGTCAAAGCCTATAGCATCCATCGGGATGTTTTTGCCGATGATCTCACCATCTTTTTCAACCACAATCTGTCCGCCAAAGTAGAGGTTGTTGTAGAGCTCGTCTTCGCTTTTGCCTGCGAGCTTGACCGATGGGAACACGTAGTTTGTCTTGTTGGCAACGATCGTATAAGTGCCTGGTGGGACTGCAAATCCATAGCGACCTTCGATGTCTGTTATCGATGTTGCTATCTCTTTGCCATCAGCACCATAGAGCACAACATATGCGGGATCAATCGGTTGCTTGGTGACTGAATCGTACACAGTCCCCCATGGGTTTGCCTTGCGCTTGATACCAAATGCAACAAGGATGAGTGACCAGAGTCGACTGATCCAGAGCGCGAGATCCACAAGTGAGAACGGTGTCCCTACAAGCATGAGCGCTATCGATCCGACACCGACCGCAGCGATACCTGTTGCTGCGATCGCCTTTTGTACTGCACTTCCGACAAAGTACTGCACTCCTCCTGCGACAGAGTTGGTGATCACCTCTGTTGTTGTGGGGCCATTTGGCGGGACACAGGCTTCTGGATACTGCTCACAAAACGTCAGTGTTGGTGGGTTGGTGCCGACACATGCAGGATCTGTTGGGTTTTGTACACAAAACGGAGTTGGGTACTGACATGGAAGCGGGTTGCCGACGTTGAGCGCATCAGGGTCAGTACACGTTGTCTGCGGGTACACACACGGAAGTGGGTCACCTTGATTTGTTGCGGCAACATCAGTACAAACGGGTGCATACGTACATGGAAGTGTCCCACCAAAGTTTGTTGCTCCAAGATCAGTACAAAGTGTCGGTGTTGTGGGATATACACATGGAAGCGCACCGCCTAGATTAAGTGCAAACGGATCTGTACATACCACTGGTGGCGGATTTCCTCCACCACCTCCTGATGGTCCAGAAGGTGCACGCCAGTTGGTTTCGACGCAGCTCCCTGCACTACCGCAGTCAAACTTGATCCAGCCAGTATTTTCTCCCCACGCGTATCCAGTAAACTTTCCATCACTATCTATCTTGATCGGAGAAGCACCAGAGTTTGCAAATGGTCCAAAGTTGATCCAGCCAGTATTTTCTCCCCACGCGTATCCCGAGAGATTGCCAGCACCATCGTTTGCAACTTTGAAGTTGCCGTTGGTGCTACTACATCCACTGGTCGTATCAGCACAGTTCATCACAATCCAGCCGACGCCATCTCCCCATGCGTACCCGCGAAGTTCAGTGTTTGAAACAGTGATGTTTTTACTTGCTTGCGTCGTGAACTTGCCAAAGTTGATCGTTGTTGCACTGCCGAGGTCTGTGTTGAGTATGACCGCTTTGTAGTTACCGACATTGTTTGGATCGATTGTGCCCACACTCGCTGCAGAAACCCCTGCTGCAACCATCAGTGCGCAGATGATGCCAGTGATATACCATTTCATGTTAGTTACTTGTTTCATCGGATGGTGATGTAGTTATTTCTTCGGGAGTAGTTTTTTGTAGGTCTTGAGGTGGCAGTACTTCCTGTTGCTGTCCGAGGAGTGTGTCGAGCTGCGCTTTGGTGATACATGTCTTGGCGCCAGACTCATCTGCGACGCAAAGCGTTGTTGTTTCAATTTCTTTTGCAAAGAGTTTCTGTATACCATTTGCAGCATCTGCAAGCCATGCAGCGATACTTTCCATAAAGCTTGTTGCAGTATCAAGCCCAGCAAGCGCATCGACTTTGCTATCAAGCTCCTGCAATGCTTTGGTAAGGATCGGGGTCATCTGTGCGTAGTAGACACTCTTGTAGCCGTCAGTGTCTGTTGCAACAAGCTGAGGGAAGTATTGTTCAAGGTTCTGTGCGATGAAACCGATCTGCGTGGTATCTGAGAGTGCGTTCTTCCAGGTGAAGGTGACGGTGTCGATGTTTCGAAGTTTAGAAAGTGTGTCGTCTCCGAGTGTAGTGATGTTTTCCTTGAGACGTTCATCTGAAGTACACGCGATACCAGTACCAGTGGTGAGCGTACATTGCGTGCTTGCACTCCCGTTCCAACGGGTGATGTCGATAGGGCGCGTGGTGGAGCCGATCATGAACTGGTTGGAGGCGGTGTTGGTTGCGCCAGTACCAAGCGCAATACTATCTACAAAACCACCAGTAGCAGTACTATTTCCAATCAAGATAGAAGTTGAACCTCCGGTATTGTCGACTGTATCACTCAGCCCTGCCTCGTAACCAATAAAAATTGAGTTTGCAGCATTGGTTGCACCGTTTCCTGCATTAAAACCAAGCATAGTTGAATTGTCTGCATTTGCAGCAGTGTTTCCCGAAAAAGCACCTATAAATGTTGCTTCGTCTGCATTTGTGGCGTTAAATCCAGCCTTCTTACCAATAGCAATCGAATAGGTTGCGTTTCCAGCACCCGCACCAGCTTGTTCTCCTATAAAAACACTCTCTGAAGCATTTACTGCATTTTGACCACTGAAAGAGCCGATAAAAACAGATCGATACGCATCAGTTGCAGCACTACCAGCGCTATCTCCAATAAAAACACTCCAAAAATATGCTGGCGGAAAACTCGTGCTATAGGTATTATCACTTGCGACATTAAGTCCAGCGCTTTTTCCGATAAAAACAGAATTCGTTGCATTTGCTGCTCCGTACCCTGCTTGATCCCCAATAAAGTTTGAACTAAAAGCATTTAATGCATTTTTTCCAGCTTGGGATCCAATGAAGTTTGAATACTGTGCATTTGTAGCGTTAAGCCCTGCTTGACTTCCAATAAAGTTTGAAACTTGAGCATTTGTTGCAAGATACCCCGCACCTCCACCCACAAATACCGCGTTAGTTGCGCTGGTCGCATTACCACCAGCATCGTTCCCTATAAATACAGTATCACTAGCTGAACCTCCTGTCCCGGCGCCGTACCCAAGCCATGTCTCACCACTTCCACTAGCTGATGTTGATCCGATAAGCGAACTTCCTCCGGGTACACTCGCCCAGCTTAGAGTCGTGCCGTTAGTTGTCAAATACTCTCCGCTGTTCCCTGTCTGATCAGGGATGATGAGTACACTACAGTTGGTATCTCCTGGTGCACATGCAGGATCAAGGGTTGCACCTGCGGTGTATGGAGATCCAGGAGGAGTTGCGTATGCAGTGAGTACCGAGAACACACTTGCGGCCGCAAGCGCGATGAGTGTTTTGTTGTGCGATCGATAGAACTGTTTGATAGACGCGAACATTATGCATCAAGTATACCAAACATATATCTATAGAGACAAAGATTTGTTCGTATCTTTGTGCAAAACTTTTTTGGTGCGGGATAAGGGAGTCGAACCCTTCACCTCAGTTTGGAAAACTGATGTTTTACCGATAAACTAATCCCGCGCTATTTGTATTGTATCAAACTCTTTTGTGAAGCATCTGCTTCACCGTGTCGGGGTGCAGGGAATCGAACCCTGCCCTCATGTTCCCAAAACATGTATACTACCGATATACTACACCCCGAGTGGTGAGTGTCATAAAAATGCTAGCATTTTTATGACCGAACTACGAGGGGTGCAAGCTTGTCTTACACCCCGCGGTGTTTTTTCTTTTTGGTCGGGCTATTGGGAATCGAACCCAAGCCTTACCCACCCCATGGGCAAATACTACCACTGTACGATAGCCCGTGCGAGCGTTTGCATCATAGCAGAAGCCGCCTTCAAAATAAAGCCTAAAAAAGCTCTGTTCGGTATATAGAAGGATTGTCCCCCATAAGTACAATGACCCCTTCTACTCTGTACTCCCCTATATGGTGAATCATGGCGTAGTACGCTACTGTGCCAAGGACTTTGCGGATCTTGGTAGGAGTGAGGTTTTCTGCGGGGTGTATACCAGTTGCAGGATTGCCTGCTTTTACTTCAAAAAAGTAGTACACGCCACCCTTTTTGGCGATGATATCTATCTCGCCATAGCTTCCTGAAACGTTTCGAGCGACTATGGTGAAACCCTCTCTCTGGAGAAACTCGACTGCAAGTGCTTCACCACGGGCGCCACGTTTTTGTGTTGGAGAAGTAAACCGTTTCACGTGTACCATCGTACTGTATCGAGTTCAAGGACTGATAAAGTACGTCTATAGGATGTCTGTTATCCCACTTATACCCCGAGTTATCCACAGTTTTGTTGAAAAATAACAGTTTTATCCCCATATTAGACGCATTTTGTCTAATAGACAGTCATGTTTCATACAAAAAGACCGGTTTTCCCGGTCTTTTTGTATCGATCTATTTTGTGCAATCATGGGGAATCGGACCCCAACCTACTCGTTGGCAACGAGTCGTTCTACCACTAAACTATGACTGCGGTTAGACATCCCTAGTATACGCATGATTGTGTATTTTGCAACGATACTTTATTGGTTGGATAAATAGTGGTATAGTGCGGGTACGCACCTATGGTGAAATGGATATCACAGCGGTCTTCGGAACCGTTATTCTGGGTTCGAATCCTGGTAGGTGCACTATATTCTTAATATCCTATGGATATCTCATCAATACCCTCATTTGTTACACGTGTAACCACTACCCTGCAAGAAGCGGGTTTTGAGGCGTACCTGGTTGGCGGCTGTGTTCGAGATCTCCTTATGGGTGGTACTCCCAAAGACTGGGACATCACCACAAATGCTCACCCTGAGGAAGTTGTTGCACTGTTCCCAACCCTCAAGACAGTACACGAAAATGCATTTGGAACAGTCACCGTGCTCAATATGCCTCCAGACAAGGATTCACGCCTGCCTGCGCAGGCAGGTGTAACACCTGACCAGGACAATACTGTACAGATAACCACCTACCGATCCGAAGGCTCCTATAGCGACAATCGCCGTCCAGATAGCGTTTCATATGAAACAGAGCTTACCAAAGACCTCGAGCGACGAGACTTCACGATGAACGCAATCGCCTGGGATCCTATCTCGGACACTATTGTAGACCCGTATAATGGACAAAAAGACATAAAGGACAAATCTATCAAATGTGTCCTTTACCCAGAGGTACGCTTCCAAGAGGATGCGCTCCGGATGCTCCGAGCAGTCAGGTTTTCCACAACACTTGGGTTTACCGTTACACATGAAACACTTGGTGCTGTCACAAAACATGCAGACCTCCTGGCACAAATATCTGGAGAACGTATCCGAGATGAACTGGTCAAAATCATCAATTCCCCTACTCCAAGCTTCGGAGTAGCCCTGCTCGAAAAGACCGGACTCCTCAAACACATCATCCCAGAACTCCAGCAAGGTATCGGGTGCGACCAAAAAGGTGCCCATATATACGATGTTTATGAACACCTCCTGCACGCACTCCAGCATGCAGCAGACAAAGGATATCCTCTGGAAGTCCGTCTCGCAGCCTTGTTTCATGACATCGGCAAGCCTGCAACCCGCAGATATGACCGATCGCGCGATAAATACACCTTTTTTGGGCATGAAGTGGTCGGTGCTCGTATGGCACGGATGATACTCGATAGGCTTCGCTTTTCACGTGAAACAGTTACACGTGTAACCTCTCTTGTGCGAAACCATATGTTTTTCTCAGATACTGAGCAGATCACCCTCTCTGCTGTCCGAAGAATCATCCAAAAAGTTGGTCCTGAGCACATCTGGACACTGATGCAGGTACGCGAGTGCGACCGTGTCGGTATGAAAAAGGCAGAAGCCCCCTATCGCCTGCGCAAATACCACGCAATGATCGAAGAAGCGCTTCGCGACCCGATCTCTGTATCGCAACTTGCGATAGACGGCGCCTACCTTATACAAACGTTACACATGAAACCGGGACCCCGTATGGGTTGGATACTCCACGCCCTTCTCGAAGAAGTCCTCGAAAACCCTAACCTTAATACTATCGAAACCCTCACTGAACGAGCCAAAGATCTGGACGAGCTCGAGGACAAAGACCTCAAAGTACTTGGAGAAAAGGCAAAAGATACAAAGGAGAAAGTAAACGAGGCAGAAGTTGGAAAGTTACACATGAAACACGGCGTTCGTAAGTAATTGCAATACTTTACACTTTACTGTAAAGTGTAACTATGCAAGAAAGCATCAAAGTAGGCGGGGAACAGGTAGCATACGTTGCGGTACTGCAGTATCTCACTCGGATCAAACGACCAGCATCACCTCATGAACTCGCGCTCATCCTCGGCAAAAGTCGTGTAACCATCCAATCAGTCCTCAAACGCCTCATGCAAAACGGATGGGTCATCAAAGAGGGCACTTCTCCCAAAGCAACCTATCGGGCAGTGGACCCATTTGCCAAAAGTCGCCCAGAAACACACGAGAGGGAAGTCCTCGACCCTCACTCTGTCGAAGCATTCATCGCTTGGTGCAAAGCAAACAAGTACCATGTCCCCGAAACCGCACTCGAATACCAGCACTACCTCAACATAACAGACAAATAAAACACCCCATACAAAGGGGTGTTAGTTGTTTTGAGGAACGTAGTACTGCTCTTCGCAGCGAATCTTTGCGGTAGGGAAACACCCCATGGTCCACAGGAGATGCCCATAAAGTCTGTCAAA
This sequence comes from uncultured Candidatus Saccharibacteria bacterium, assembly GCA_964441495.1. Classification (GTDB taxonomy): domain Bacteria; phylum Patescibacteriota; class Minisyncoccia; order Phycocordibacterales; family UBA9973; genus UBA4124. Next base: position 36,338 of record CAYTXV010000002.1, on the reverse strand, counting down.
ATCATCGCAAATCAAATCAATTTCTGTAGCAACCCGTTCATAATCAAACTGAACATCTTCAATAAGGCTATTGAGCTCCTTACGATGAATCGGCTCATGGGAAACGCAGTGTAGAAGGTTTCGAAACTGCAACAACATCTCATGGAGAGCGCGGATATTGTCTTCTACTTTTGTAAGAACTTCAACCTGATCATTTTCGTTAGAAATACGATGATTTTCTACATCAAAAACAATCCGCATATAATCTTCTCTGTAACAAAGTGCGCGATAAAGTATATCTTGGCACAGTGTCGTATGCGGTGGGTAGGGCAAATCACCAAAGAGCTGTTCCCAGATCTTTTTGATACGTTTCATAGTGCGTGTTTTTATAACTATACTCTTTTTACCTTGCAATACAAGGTGATTTTTGTATACTAAGCACAAATTGTATCTATTTATGATAAGAAAGAAACCTATCAGGTCTATAACGACCGAAACAGCCAAGCTCGCTGCAGCAGCACCTTTACATGACCGCAAACTCAAAACGGTATATGTGCAACGACAAGTATGCTGATACCGACCCCGCCCACTCAAACGGGCATGAAATAAAAATGGCCCCGCAATATTGCGGGGCTTTGATTTCAATAACGACCTTCAGGAACAAAGTGCTCCATCGCATTATGGTAATCTTTTCCAGGGATAGACTGCTTAAGGTCGATTACTCTTGCTTCGTCTTCAGCTCCTATGGCTGATTCGTGGTTTTTGACTGTGCCGTCGAAACGGGGATCCAGTGGTTTTTTAAATTGAAAGATTCTACGAACATAAGCGGGTCTTTTGATTTTTGACGAGTTTAACGTAAACATTTTCATATTTTGCAAGGGGTTTTGCACCAACTATAGCACAAAATCCTTTTTTGTACAGTTATTGCTTGATCTCGAGGAGGATAGGGCAGTGGTCACTCCCGTAGTAGTCAGTGATCGTTTGAAACCCTTTTACTTTGTCGATGAGGGTAGGGGAAACAAAGAAGTAATCGATGCGCCAGCCGACATTGCGCTCTCGAGCACGAGTCTTTTGGTCCCAGTATGTATATACCTCTATATCTTGAGGGTGTAGGTGACGAAACACATCTACCCATCCACGATCAACTACCTTGTCCATCCATGCACGTTCGATAGGGAGGAAGCCGACGTGATCAACGTTTTCTCGGGGGCGGGCGAGATCTATCTCAGTATGGGCGACATTGACGTCGCCGCACCAGATGACCGGCTTTTTCTTTTGGAGTCTCTCTATATAGGCAAGAAATGCATCATAAAACGCGAGTTTGTACTCGAGGCGCTCGGGAGCACCGCCGCCGTTGGGGAAGTAACCGTTGACGAGATAAAAGTCCGCGTACTCACAGGTGATGAGGCGTCCTTCGGTATCGAGCTCGGGTATGCCCATGCCATAGGTGACTGCTATAGGAGACTCTCTCGTATAGACGGCAACCCCGCTGTAGCCCTTTTTCTCTTGTGGTGCGAGGAAATAACTCTCATACCCAAACACATCACGAACCTCAAGCGGAAGCTGCTCCGGAGTCGCCTTGACCTCCTGGAGACAAACGATATCGGGGTCGTAATCGCTAAAGAGGGGATCAAAGTACCCCTGCTTGGCAGTCGCTCGGAGGCCGTTGGTATTCCAGGAGATGATGCGCATATGGGAGAAGTATACTCTGCATCCACAAGCGAGCAATAAAAGAACCCCTTCGGTGAGAAGGGGGTTTTGGTGAAAAAATTAATTTGCCTGAGAGGTATCTTTTAATGGTGTTTGAAGCACCAAGCTGGTTTTTTGAGCACGGGAAATCTCGTCACGATATTCCCACGCAAATACGGCAGTTGTGTACAAAAGGGTAACAGTAATTACTACAATTAATCCATTCGGTTGGTTCTTGTTCATAATAAAGATCATTTTTCATATTAAACCACAAAAATTGAAAAAAGAAAAGCCCTCTGTAAAGAAAAGGGCTTTTAAATATATTGGAGATGGAAAAATTATTCCATAGGAGATAAAAAGTTAAAGAACTACGATGTTTTTGTTTGAGATACTCGTATGACTACGGGCGCACACAATGCTGTGGGACGACATGATGGTCGTTGATGGTTTGATATATAGATTTCAAACAACTCTATTCTGGGTACAGTGTACCAACAGCACCAAAACTGGGCAATAGCGCGGGGTGTGTATAACTAACAAAAAAACCGCACACCCGTAGGTTGCGGCTCTAATTCACACTTCACAAAATCAATCTTTCTTTTTTTCACCAGTATCCGCTGCTGACACCTCTTTCGGCTTCGGATCCATAAAGCAGATCTCGTATGAACCATCAGCCTTGCGGCTGAACACTGAGCCAGAACTTTTTGCCTTTTCCATTGCTATTTCGAGTTCTTCTTTTGAAAGAGGAACAATAGCTGACGGGGCGGGTGATGCGGGCGGTGTCGACGGGATGTTGTTGTGCACCGTCACTGATGGCGGTTGTTGTTGCCGTTTTGCAGCGTATAAAACAATTGTAACCAACCATATACCTGCAAAAAACAACAACAGAGACAACATTAGTAGAAACGGATCATCGTACCATCTGGTAGTAACAGGGGTGGGTACTTGTTTCAAAGTGTCGTTATACCTCAACCCTTCATTAAAGCCTTCATACTTACCTCTCCAGTATTCATTTTTCTGGGAGGGGTACTGGGAGGGGTACGATGTACAGTGTTCAACCTTCTGGTGCTGCTTGTTGTAACCTTTACTGGATTTTCCAGCGGTGATCGTTGCCGGCGGGTACACATTGATTGTGTTATTTACCGCATTGCTCACCACAGGCTGATCCGGGATGGTAACAGGAAAATCGGGTTTATTTTGCACTTGCTGAGCATATGAAGCAAAAAATACCAAGGACAACAGTCCGAGAAAAAAGATTTTTTTCATTATTTTTGATTTTGTTTTTTGAAAGATCAGTCCACTTATCTTTTGGTAGGACTATACACCATTTTTAATCTAAATTTATTATAGCATTTTTATATAGTTTTGTCAACTACTTCTTGCTATGAAACTTCTTGTGTACTTCGCGCAGTTGTTTGTCGGTGATGTGGGTGTAGACCTGGGTGGTGGCGATGTTGGCATGCCCGAGCATCATCTGGACTGAGCGGATGTCGGCGCCGTTGGAGAGCAGGTTGGTCGCAAATGAGTGACGCAAGACGTGTGGGGTAACCTTTTTGCTTATCCCGGCCTTGATCGCGTACTCGCGGACGATGCGCTCGATAGAGCGGGGGGTGAGGCGACGATCTTTGCGACCTGCACCATTTTTGGCAAGGTCAACAAACATTGCTTCCTCCATGTCTTTGCGGGCTTTGAGGTACGCCTTGATCGCACTGCGCGCATCATTTGAGATAAACACGACGCGCACTTTTTCACCCTTACCCCGTATAGAAAACTCATCGCGCGAAAGGTCGAGATCGTTGTTGAGCGAGCATAGTTCTGCGAGACGAAGCCCTGTAGAGAAAAACAGCTCAAGCAGTGCTTTGTCACGAAGCCCTTTGATCGTCGTTGTATCGGGAGCTTTGAGAAGGCGATTGAGTTCGTCTGTTGAGATGAGATCGAGGTGTCGCGCCCCAGTCTTGGCAAGCTCTATGGCGTCCGGTGCAACCGCATCGATGTTTCGCTTGCGACAGTACTTGAGAAATGATCTGACTGCGATCATGTAGTAGTTTTGTGTGTTTTTCTTCATCGTGGCAGAGGCTTGCCCGCGGACTTTGACACCGGAGGCACGGTTGAGCTTGAGACGAAACTCACGCAATGTGTCCTCGGTGATGTCTTTGACACGCTTGATCCCCATATCGACAGCAAAGCGGGTAAGGTAGTGGTCGTAGTTCTCAACCGTTTTGAGCGAGCGACCCTTTTCTATCTCTATGTATTCCAAAAATTGCCGTTTGGCAGATGCAAAATCCATACACCAGAGTATACCGCGGAACTATTGTGCGACGTATAGGGGAGTACTTGCATTTTTGACACGGGTGTGGTATGATGTCTCCACTATGCTATCAACCAAGAAAAAGCAGACAATCATCAAAAAGCACCAAGTGCACGCATCCGACACCGGAAGCAAGAAAGTGCAGGTGGCAATGCTGAGCGAAAAGATTGATCTTCTTGCGACTCACCTCAAAAAGCACAAGAAAGACAATCACTCACGACGCGGCCTCATCAAAATGGTTGCTGATCGACGAAGTCACCTCAAGGTACTCGAAAAGACAAACCCTGAGCAACACAAAGAAGTTGCAAAACTTATCAAAGGATAATACACAAACACTCCGTACAGACGGAGTGTTTTGCTGTATACTTATAGGTGTCTCTTTTTATTTAAATACGTAGCATAGTTATTTTTATACTGTATGGCAATCATCAAACACAAAGATCAGCGCGTTGGGATATTTATCGACGCACAAAACCTCTATCACACCGCAAAACACATTTATAAACGCAAAGTAAACTTTGCAAACGTCGTCAAAGACGTGCTCGCAGGACGATCGCTCGTGCGCGCAATCGCGTACGTCATCACCACAGAAAACGAAGATGAAAAAGCATTCCTCGCAGCACTCAACAAAGCCGGCATCGAAACACGAAGCAAAGACCTCCAAATCTTTTATGACGGAAGCAAGAAAGCAGACTGGGACATCGGCCTTGCGATCGACTGCGTCACAATGGCTCCCAAGCTCGATGCGATCATCATCGTCTCTGGCGATGGGGACTTTGTCCCGCTATGCAACTACTTGCGCTACCATCACGGTGTCCAAGTTGAAGTTGCAACGTTTGGTCAAAGTGCCTCTACATCGCTCAAAGGGGTTGCTGATGATTTCTTTGATCTATCAACACACGCCAAAAAGTACCTGATCGGTTACTAACATAGTATGCCTGAAACACCACTCCCAACACATCCACAAGAACCACACGCACCCGAGCCGCAGGGCCCAATCATCCACACGTACGAGGATGATCTCTCGCTTGCGATGAACACTACCGAGGCTTCTGTAGTGCAAGACCTTCTCAAAACAGCACGCGAACGAGAAGAAGGTGAGCGCAACCGCATCGAGACGCACAAACAAAAGCGCTGGTACACGGCCGGTGCCGTCATACTCATCCTACTTGGGCTGGGGGCAGCTACATATGGAGTGTATTATTTCCGAACACTTACAGTACCTGTTGTACCAACTGCATCAGTGGGAGTGTTTCAATCAACTGCACCTGTTGCAACTGAGAGCGCGACACCGCTGCAGATCGTGACAAATGCAGACACTGACACAAGCATCCCGCTCAACAAACCGGTCCTTGTACCACTGACCCTAGATGGAGCACCTCGTTCATATGAAGACACACTGACATACCTCGGTATGGAATTTGGTGAACCGTTTGCTGCAGCATTTAGTATTGCGCGACTCGGGATCTATCGCACCGATGATGGCGCATCACCGTTTGTCATACTCTATGCTCCCAATCCAGAAATCGCTTCCAAAGAGCTCCTCATCGCCGAACCCAAACTCCTCGAAGCACTTGCACCACTCTTGCGCATAGACACACTCCAACCAATCAATGAAGTTGGTACGAGCTTCACCAGCACCTACATGTACAACCTCCCTGTACGCACACTCATCTCTCGCAACATCGATACAAACATCGAAACGATTACCCTCTACTACGGCTACGCAACTGACCAAACCGTGGTGATTGCAAGCAACCCACAAGTACTCAAGTCGGTCTACGACACCATCATCCGCCAGCGGTAAGTGGTGTGCAAAACCCTATTGTGCTTTGGGACAGGCGTGCTACTATATCGCTCATGAAGACATCAGACTACAAAGAAAAACTCTTGGCAGAAAAGGCAACACTCGAAGAAGAGCTCGGCAGCATCGCGCTCTTTAACACCGAAACCGGTGTCTGGGAGGCAACGCCTGATCAGGACCTTATGGGAGAGATCGATGACAATGACGCAGCAGATCGATTTGAAGACTTTGAAGAAAGAAGTGCTATGGTAAGCACTCTACAGAAAAGACTTGTCGACATAAAAGATGCTCTCGAAAAAATAGAGAAAGGAACATACGGCATCTGCGAAGTATCTGGTGAACCGATCGAGCAGGACCGTCTCGAAGCCAACCCAGCAGCACGCACAAGCAAAGCACATATGAATGAGTAAAACATCCCCCTCACACTGAGGGGTTGTTTTACTATTAAGTCATGAAAAAAATCGTAAAAAAAGAAATTGGAAAAACGTTTTCTGAAAGAGTGATTGCGTGTGCACTCATGATCCCACATGGCAAAGTGACAACATATGGAGACATCGCCCGCGCAGCTGGTGGTGGCGGACAGGCGGCACGATCCGTTACTGCAATACTTGGAAAAGCATCTGAACATGGAGTGACACAGATACCGTTTCACCGGATCGTATACGCAGGCGGACGTGTCTGGCTCACACCACAATATGAAAAGAAGCGAATGGAGTTTTACAAAAAAGAAAACATCGAAGTCGATGCAAAAGGGTATATCAAACACTTCCAACAAAAATACTACCGCTACAACTAACTGTTTCACCATCTTGAACTTTTCTTGAACTCGATTTGCGATGATTGTTTCATGGCATTTTCGCGGATCAATAGCGCGCAGCTTTCGGGACTGAGTGCAACAGGTGTTGTTGTCGAGACAGATATCAATCGCGGATTGTATGTGTTTCAAATCGTCGGGCTTCCAGACAAAAGTGTGGAAGAGTCTCGCGAGCGTGTCGTGAGTGCACTACGTAATAGTCTGGACAAAAATCCCAAAGCAGAAAATCACAAAGTGATTGTGTCACTCTCACCGGCAGAACTTCGCAAAGAAGGTGCATACTGCGATGTTGCGATCGCACTTGGATACCTGTGCGCAAGTGACGCGCTTGTGTTTGATCCATCAGACAAAGTATTTGTCGGAGAACTTGCACTCAACGGTGACGTACGTCCTGTGCGCGGAGTACTTTCGATCGCTGCGTGGGCGATCGCACACGGGTATCACGAGCTCTACATACCAGAGACAAATCAAACCGAAGCAACACTTGTGCAAGGTATCACGTGCTATCTGGTGCCGACACTTGCATCACTTGTTTCACACCTCTCTGGCGCATCTGTGTTACACGAAGCGATGTATGCACCTCCGACACCAACACTCACACCGAGCACTGTCGACATCGGAGATGTGCGCGGACAACTCCAAGCAAAGCGTGCACTCACGATAGCTGCAGCAGGTGGACACAACATCGTACTTTACGGTCCACCTGGTACCGGCAAGACAATGCTTGCCAAAGCGTTTCATGGGATCATGCCACTCCTTGATCCACAAACGTTTCTCGAAGTCGCAACGATCTACTCATCGATAGGTTTGATAAATGATGCACTCGGTGGCACAGCACCACTGCGATCTCCGCACCACAGCGCATCACATGTTGCGATCATCGGTGGTGGACAAGCGCTTCGTCCTGGTGACATCACACTCGCACATCGTGGCGTACTATACCTCGATGAGTTTCCAGAGTTTGATCGAAGAGTCCTCGAGGCACTGCGTGAACCAATCGAAGACGGCGCAATCACCATCGCTCGCGCAAAAGGAAGTGTCAGATATCCTGCGGAGTTTCTATTACTTGCTGCGATGAATCCGTGTCCGTGCGGGTATCGTGGAAGCGGGATCAAGCACTGCGTTTGTAGCGGTATGGAGATAGCTCGCTATACCAAAAAGATTTCTGGACCGATCATGGATCGCATCGATCTGTGGGTGCCAGTACAACACGTTGAGTACGACACACTGCATGAGGCGCGCGCACGCAGCGAAAGTGAAACGATCCGGGAAACAGTTGCTCGTGCGCGCGCCATACAACAGCAAAGAAACGGGAAGCTTAACAACAAACTCACACCAACAGAAGTACACACACTTGCAACGCTTCGCGATGATGCACGCGCGCAACTGAAACTCTACGCGGAGAAACTCAAACTCTCTCCACGTGTATACCTGCGTACGATCAAAGTTGCGCGCACGATTGCAGACCTTGAGGGAAGCGAAACTGTCGAACTCCCGCACATCCTTGAAGCGCTCCAGTACCGACCAAAGATTGATTGATATGCGGATTGTGTACACAAAACACGCAAAAGAACGGATGAGAGAACGTAGTATATTGCAACGCGATATCAAGGCTGCACTCTCTGATCCAACAAGTGAGCGTCTCGGAATAGAAGGGTTGTATGTCATAAGAAAATCACTTAAAAACTACACTCTTGAAATTATTTGTAAGAAAAGCCATACTACAGCTGTCATCATAACTGCGTACCGATTATGAAAATCACCCACGACAAAATTGCAGATGCGCTCTATATCACCTTTAAAAAGGGAACTGTTGCGCGCACACTCAAACTCGACGATCGGCTCGTTGTCGATACCGACAAAAAGGGTACAGTGCTCGGTATCGAGATACTGCATGCGAGCACACAAATTGCTAACAAAAAACCGATCGAACTCAAGTTCAAAATCCCTGCACTCGTATAGCCAACTTATTTTTGTATGAAAAATCCCCGCAGTGAGCGGAGATTTTGTTTTAGAATCGTGTACCGATTTTGTATTTGGTAAATGGGTTGCCACCACAGTTGCGAACGTTGAAGTGTAGGTGTGGACCAGTTGATCGTCCAGTGTTTCCAGAAAGACCGATCACTTCTCCTTGCGTCACTGTGTCTCCAACTGACACAGATACTTTGGAAAGGTGTGAGTACTGCGTCTGACAACTTCCTGCGTGGTTGATCACGATGTATGAACCATACCCACCGTTGTATCCAGAGCTTTTGGCAACACCACTCTTGAATGCTTTGACTGAAGTACCTGTTGGAACACCAAAGTCAACTGCATTTCTATCGTGGATACCTTGTGTAAGCACACCGCTCACAGGGACAGCGTATCCACTATCTGTTTCTGGTTTTTCATCACTATCATCACTAGTTGTTGTTTGTGCAACTTTTGTTGGTGCTGTTTGTGTTGCTTGCTGCTTTGGTGCTGTAGCTACAGGTTTTGAGGGTTGCTTTGGGGTACTCGCTTTGACCGGCTCAGCGCCCGGGATGATAAGACTCATACCAACCTTGATCGCATCAGCGTCAACATCATTGTATTTGAGGATATCTTCTTGGTCAGTATCGTACCGAGCAGCAATCCCAGAGAGAGTGTCGCCCTTTTTGACTGTGTACTCGATACCCGAGACAGGGAGGATCACAAGCTCATCGCCAGGCTTGATTTTGGAGGTCTTTTCGGTGAGGTCGTTGGCCCAGCGGATCGTGTTGACCGAGATGCCAAACTTGCTTGCAATCCCAGAGAGGGTGTCGCCACTTTGTACTATATATGTAGTGATTGTTGCCGTATCTTCTGTAGCAAGCTCTGTTTCTGCAGGCTGATCGTTTGCAAGTTCTGATTCAGAACCAACAGCAACTGTTTCGTCTTTGACTTGTGTTTGGTTAGCACCTGCGTCTTTGGAAAGCACCTTGTAGAGTGGATACCCCACTGCGATACACAGGAGGAAGGCACTAAGTACTATAGAGAGTCCGCGCTTTTTGTTGTGTCCAAATCGTTTATTGAATCGTTTGGGAGCGGGACTCGATGAATCTGTAGATAACATACGGGTAGGTTTCTAGTTTACCAAGAAGTCGAGCAGGTTTGTGATATCACAATATATAAAGCATATGGTCAATAGATTTTTGCCAAAAAAACCTTGTTTTTGAGTGATTTGACGAGCGCAAGAGGTTATACCCTGATGCAGATACCCACAAAAGCATTGTAAACAAAGGATATTTTTGGTTTATCAATAAATCAGGTACACTCTACGGACGTATGGACCTTACCCGAGACTTTACACAGGGGCTCAATGATGCGCAAAAAAAAGCGGTGCTTGCTACTGACGGACCACTCCTCATCGTGGCAGGTGCGGGAGCGGGCAAGACCAAAACAATCGTACACCGCATCGGGCACCTCATCACACTCGGAGTACACCCGTCACAGATCCTTGCAGTGACATTTACCAACAAGGCTGCCAAAGAAATGCGCGAACGCATCTCACACATGATGCACCAGCTTCCTCATATCGAACCAGGGCAAGTACCCTTTATCAGTACGTTTCATAGTTTGGGAGTGTTTTTGCTCCGTAAGTTTGGTGCATATGGTGGCACAGCACCACGATTTACCATCCTTGACGACGCAGACAGTATGTCACTTGTCAAAGAAGCACTCCTTTCGTTTGGGATAGACCCCAAGACAACTGATCCGCGCAGTATCCGCTCAATCATCAGCCGTGCTGCAAATGCATCACAAACTCCTGAAGAGCTTGAAGGGGAAGCAAATCCATCCTACCGAATGGCAGGGCGTATCTGGCGTGCCTATCGATCGCTCAAAGTATCACAAAAAGCACTCGACTTTGACGACCTCCTCACGCAGACAGTTGAGCTCCTTGAGAAAAACGATCAGGCACGCACATGGTGCCACAATACGTGGTCTCACATCCACATCGATGAGTACCAAGACACCAACGAAGTGCAGTATCGTATCGCACGCGCACTCGCCGCAGACAAAAAGAACATCTGTGTGGTTGGCGATAGTGACCAGAGTATCTACTCATGGCGTGGTGCCAATATCAAAAACATACTTGAGTTTGAACACGACTACCCAGAAGCAACTGTCGTCGTACTCGAAGAAAACTACCGTTCAACCAAAACAGTACTCACTGCAGCAAACAAAATCATCAACAAGAACAACTACCGTACTCCCAAAAACCTTTTCACGAGCAACGCGGACGGCGAACTCATCTCGATGTACACCGCATATGATGAGAGTGATGAAGCATCGTTTGTTGTTGAGCGTTGTATCGAACACATCGATAGTGGGGTAGCAGCAAGTGACATCGCAATACTCTTTCGCACCAATGCGCAGTCACGCGCACTCGAAGAGGCATTTCTCTCATATCACATACCGTACCAAGTACTCGGTGTGCGGTTCTTTGAACGCAAAGAAATCAAAGACGTGCTCTCATACATCCGCGCGAGCCTCAACCCAGAAAGTCTTGTTGATATCAAACGTATCATCAACGTACCCGCACGCGGTATCGGCAAAGTCACCGTCACAAAACTGTTTGCCCTGCCTGCGCAGGCAGGCAAAGAAGTACTCACCGGCAAGGTAAAAGTTGGTGTAGATGAGTTTTTTGCGATACTTGAAAAGATCAAGGTGTATCTCGAATCACACACTGTCTCTGAAACGATCAAATATGTCATCGAAATAAGTGGTATGGAGCGCGCATACAAAGACGACAAGATAGAAGGTGAGGAGCGTTTGCAAAACCTCGGCGAGCTCGTCACACTTGCAACACGGTACGATCATCTCCCAAGTATCGACGGTGTTGAACGTCTCGTCGAAGAGGCGACACTTATGAGCGATCAAGACAACCTCGAGCAGGCAAAAGGAGTCAAGCTCATGACGATACACGCAGCAAAGGGGCTTGAGTTTGCAGTTGTGTTTCTCGTTGGACTCGAACAAGGACTGTTCCCGAGCGGCAGAGACAGGGGCGCAACCGGCGCAGATGCCGAAGAAGAGCGCAGACTCATGTACGTCGCAGTCACTCGAGCACGGCACAAACTCTATATCACCTACGCGAGCATGCGTACTATATATGGTATGCGCGACATCAGACTTCCGAGTGAGTTCCTCCTCGACATCCCCGAAGAGATCATCACTCGAGAGACACGTGCCGGGGAAGTAGGGTTTGGGACGGTATTCATATAATATATGAGCATGCGCGCCAAAAAATCCCTCGGGCAACATTTCCTCACGAGCGACAAAGCGCTCTCACAGATAGTAGACGCAGGAGATATCCATGCAGACGACCTCGTCCTTGAGATCGGACCAGGCAAAGGGGTGCTTACAGAGCGACTTGTACAACTTGCTGGCAAAGTGATCGCACTAGAAAAAGACCGAGAACTTATTCCGATACTCCAGCAAACGTTTGCTGAGGCTATCGCAAAGACCCGCCTCGATATCCTCGAGCAAGACGTACTCGACTTTGATCCAGAAACACTACGCCCGTACAACAAGCCATACAAACTCATCGCAAATATTCCGTATTACATCACTGGTGCAATCATTGAGAAATTTTTAAGTACAAAACACCAACCAGAGCGTATGGTACTCCTCATGCAGCGCGAAGTCGCAGAGCGTATCGTCGCGCGAGACGGTAAAGAGAGCGTGCTTTCGATCGCGGTCCATACATACGGCACACCATCGATCGTTGCACGCGTGCCGCGTGGCGCATTTGTCCCGCCACCATCGGTCGAGTCTGCGATCCTGGTGATCGAGGGGATCTCTCGAGACTTTTTTGGAGATGTGGATGAAAGAGTATTTTTCAAAGTGCTCAAAGCAGTGTTTGGTATGAAGCGCAAACAGATCGGCAAAAGCTTGACCGAGCTTGTCGGAGACAAAGCACGCGCAGCACAGATCCTTGAGGATGCACATATCGCTCCAGCTACTCGTCCAGAAGATATAGCGCTCGATACATGGAAAGATCTTGTACAACATTTCATACAAAACGGTGTACAATAACTACACATGAAACATCACCGACAACTCATTCTTCTCTTTCTCGGCATGCTCACTGTGCCATATATCACCCATGCGACACTAGGGTTTTCTGGCGGATCATCAGCTCTCACTGTGCCATTTGGTGGGAGAGTACTGTTAACTGCTCCACAAATGGCGTCAACAATTGTATGTAGCGCAATTCATGGACCATTCACAATCCAACCGTTTAATATTGCAACATTTGGACCGTATTTTATAACTACAGATAAGTTTAGTTCGGAGGGAACAAGAGAAAAAAATATTTTAGACCAATTAAGAAATATTCGAACCAGTAGTAGTTATATGAGTGGAAACCCCACCTCGAGCCAACTCCAAGAAGAACAGCGTCTTGTAAATCAATTAAAAGATTCTCGTGCTGCACAACAATCTATTGCATCTAATTTTGGTGGTGGTACACCAAGGAGTAGTGGGTATGTCCTGGGTATGTACAACGCGATTCCTAATATGTCTACATGTTACAATCCGGAAACAGGAACTCCTTTACCAGCATTCAAGGTGGTTAAGTACGGAGTATCTAGATAGATTGTATGCACAAACCAAGTAAACAATTTATCGTTCGAGGAAGTATCGCAATCGCGGTTGTTGCAGTTGTACTTGTCGTCCAGACAACATGGTTCCGCGCCTTGTTTAACAAAGCACCAAAAAATATCGTTGCAGACTCACCAACAGTAGGAGACGTCATCGACAAAGACTCTAACGGTAACGGCATCGCAGACTGGGAAGAGCGCCTCTGGGGACTTGATCCAACCGTCCTGTATACAAATGGTGTACCTAACAAGCAAATCATTGAAGAAAAGAAACAGTCGCTCGGTGTCGCACCAGTAGATACAAGCACGCTCAACGAAACCGACAAGCTCTCTCGAGAACTGTTTACTCTCGCAACAGCACTTGGTCAATCAGACGAGGTAGACAACACAACCCTTAATCAAATCGCAGCCCAGTTTGGAACAAACATCCAAACAGACCTTGTCACCAATAGATACTCTGCCAAAGACGTTCAGACTATCAAAACAACAAGTCAATCACTCATCGCTTACAGTACAACACTACAAAAGATCCTTACCAAATACGACAAAGGGCAAGCGGAACTCGACGTGATCGTCCAAGCAGTCGAAAACGGCGACGAGAGTGGACTCGCAGAACTTGATACAACAGCAGCCTCATACCGCGCGCTTGCCAAAGAACTCATCGCAACCAAAACACCAATCGGTGTGGCGCCGTACCACCTTGAGATGACCAATGCAGTTGCAGGAGTTGCAGATTCGTTTGGATATATCCAAGAACTCTCTGATAACGGACTCTCTGCACTTGTCGGGGTTGCTATCTACAAAGAGTACAGCCTATCATTTGATACCGCAGCAGCTACCATGCGTGATTATCTGGCTGAGTACGGTATACTTGGATCATAGATATGCTCCGGAAACTATCACTTGGTATATATATAGCACTTCTCCTCATCCCGCAGGGGGTGAGTGCGCAAACCTTTAACCCAAGCTTTTCTACAAACAGTGGTACAGGGAGTAGTTTCCAAGGGATGAGCTTTAGTGGAGTCGGTAGTGCGATCCTCAACTGCACCAACATCGGCAGTACTATCTCAAGTGCTGCACGAGACTTATTCAAAACAACAGTAGAACCAGCAACAGGCGCTCTTTATAAAGCAGTTGGAGTAAGCCAGGAAGTACCAACTATAGATCAAAAAGCGCTTGATCAGCAAAAAAAGCAGGCAAAAAAAGAAAACTGTCTCGACGGTATCGCATACTCGATGGCCAAAAATGTACTCCAGCAAGTGTCGAACAAAACACTCAACTGGGTCAACACAGGGTTTGACGGCAACCCACTCTATGTCAGGGATATTGATTCATACCTCCGATCGATCCGTGATCAGAAGCTCCAAAGTTTCTTGAGTCAGGTCCCAACAACAAACCCTATCTTTGGCAATGCGATCCGTTCAGTGGTGACACAGCAGGTGACTGGGTATAGTGATGGTCGTATCAACCAAGTGATGAACACGCCTCAGGCTCGTGCGTACCAGAGCTTCCAACAAGACTTCACACAAGGTGGGTGGAACAGTCTCTTGAATCCGCAAAACAATCCACTCAGTGCATACTTTGACGCGGTACAGCAGGTCAGCAAAAACATCGACACTGCGCAAGAAAACGTACAAAACGAACTCCAACAAGGTGATGGCTTCCTCTCAATGAAAAAGTGTGTGGAGTGGGGCGTGCAAACTGCGGGTGCAAATACAGTAAACGGAACACCGCTCGATGAAATCCCTCCAGGTATGGTAGATACAAGTGCTCCGACAACCGCATCGACTACACAAGCAGGTCGTAAATGCCTGCGATACGAAACAGTGACACCTGGCGCCCTCATCGCGCAGCAAACTGCATACGTGACCAACTCTGCGGTTCGCCAGCTCGAGCAAGCAGACAAGATAAACGAGGTGCTTGGATCGTTTTTTGATAATCTGCTCAACAACCTCTTTAGAAACGGGCTCGGAAGCTTGAGTAGAGGAGGGAGGGCAGGAATAAGCGCAGGTACAGGGATGGGTACAAACGTAGTCCTCGGTACCAACGGCGCACCACTCGGAAGCTTCGCAGATACCGCAAACCAGCTTGGTGGACAGGTAGGTTCAGTAAGTGGGGGATTCACCGGAGACCTCGATATCAGTCGACCACAACAACTCCGCGCGATCATCAAGACACAGCTTGACTACATCAACCGCGCAAAAGATGCCCAAGTAGCGATGAACCGTATCGTTCCTACACTCGGCGCACTTGATTACTGTCTCCCTGGGCCCAACCCGACATGGCAAAGCGGGCTCTCAGAAAACTTTCAAACCATACTTGGCTCGCTCCAACAACCATCACCCAACGGTCCAAACGCTGTGCAAGGATTCTTGAGTAGTATCCCAATTCTTGGTGGGCTCTTTGGAGGAAATGATGGGCCACCACCAATACTCGCTGGTACTCCAGTTATCTATGACAAAGTTACTGATACACAACGATCAACGAGTCCTCATGTATATGCTGCGACAGGGTTTGGTGCATCTGGCATTTTTCGCGAAATACCCGGTTTTTTGCAGAGATCATTTGATTCACTTATTCAGGAGTATACAAATGCTGGGTTTGATAGGGATTCTCTTGCAAACGCGTATGCAGCACTCGAGTCCGGAGCGTTTGCACAAGCGGATGCGCGTGCATTTGCACGAAGCGCATACAGAGAAACAGAGCGCCTCGTATCGTACAATAGAAACATCTCTGCGTACGATCGTCAGTACGCGCAAAATATCACCGACACCGAAGACGCTGTTGAACAACTCCAAGCGATCTATGATGAGATACAGCGAATCGTCGGAAGAGCAAAGACTCGCTACATCGCATCTCAAGCAGCAGCTGGTACACCTGTAGATGCTACTTGTATCAACAATGCCTATGTTGTTGATACATCACCAATTGTCCCCATTGCCCGAGTAGAGAGCGATGCGCCAAACCCATTTGTAGAGCAGTCGATACTCTCAAGTCAGTATTTCTATAGTACTCTATAATATATGCGTCGATTTTTCACTATCATCTTCATACTCATCATCATCGTGGCTATCGTGCTTGGCATCCTGTGGCTTGGTGCGCGCAAGACCGCAACACAAAACAATGCGCCTAAACCTACCTTTCGTGAATTTGTGACAGGTTCAACCAAACAAGGGCAGGGTACTGAAGCACCTGGTGGGACACTAAACTCTTCGTTTGATGAAGGTGCATCTGGACAGACACCGCCAGGACAACCGACTTCACCAGGTGCACTCACTCCTGGACAGACACCACCTATCGATGGATCGCTTAGTGCACCTGGTACACAGACAAGTACGTTTACCAATGACACACTTATCCCGACAAGCCCGTCTAGCACAACAACTGGAACAAATTCACCTACATCAAACACACCACCTGGGACAACACCGACTCCTGGCGGGACACTTGTAGCAGATATCGATCCAAACGCAGGAACCACGCCAGGGACACCGACACCTCCATCAAACACACCACCTGGGACAACACCGACTCCTGGTGGAACCGTGCCACCCCCACCAACACCACCCTCAGGTCCAAACACACCAGCTCCACAGTGTAGCGATGCGGATGTCAACATCGTCTTTACCCCAGAGGAGCTCGCTGATATCAAGACACTCGAGCGACGTTTCTACACGATCGCTGAATCTATCCGTACCGACGAAGATATCGCTCGTGAAGTGACAAACCACGACACCTTCAAACTCAAGGGCGACGAAATCCTTGAGCTTTACAACTACTGCGCGCAAAAGTCTCCTCGGCTCACACAGACAACCTACCAACGACGTGTACCAACTCCGTTTTGGAACGATACAACCACAGATCGAGCAGGATTTTTCACCGAAGCAAACAATCGAGAGCAATCTCTCACTATAGCGTTTCCCGATGACTTTATCATCAACATGCTCAAGCGACGTCTCGAGTACGGACTCAAGCTCAATCTGTGGTAAAGACTTTGCACTCCGTGATACACTGCTAGTGTGAAACATCTCTGGCGTCGGTTCAGTACACTCTGCGCTCGCACTACAAAAGTAGTCGTGCTTTCGCTTGTACTTATGGCGTCTCTTCTTGGGTCAGTTGCACCTGCGTATGCGCAGCAATCTATTGACTACCAAAGTTATACAAACCTATTTAAGGGAACAAACCCAAACCCTTTGTTATCGCTCTATAGCTTATTTGAACCAAACACAACAACACCAAACGTGCGGTTCAACCTACAGATGAGCTTTAAGCTTGACCTGTTTGGCGATCCAACAACCGAACCTGTCGGAACAAAAGAAGCTGCGTGGAATCACATACGCGACTTCCGATTGTCTGGTGGAAGTTACTATGTGTTTATACTTCGTATTTGTAAATCTCAAAACGAAAACCTTTGTGTGTTCGCAAGAATCCCACACGAAACACAAGAATTACAAAATACTCCAACAAATCAAAGTTCTGACAAGATATACCACTACCGACCAGGCGGAACACTCCAAAACGACAAATTTAATGTTCTTTTTCCTGTTACTGAGGTATATACAACAGACCCAACAACTGGACAGTGGAGTAGACCATCTCCCATCTCTACATTTATGGCTATTGGAGATCGAGAAATCTATAAAGCCGATGCTTGGTACTGCGCGGGAGAAGTAAGCGGTGAACAATTGCCGACCCAAGACAATCCATCAAATCCCAATTATAGGATGTTTAACAATCTTTGTGGAGATAATAGGCCATACTTCAAAATAGCAACTTCTGCCGAGTTTCGGATGCCACAGACTGCTGCTGAGGCGCAAGCGCAAACTCCGGGCGCTATCACACCAGTTGATACAACACCGACACAGAGCGCTATCCCAAGCTGCGGAGTCTTCAACGGAAGCATTATGGGGTGTGTTGCACAAATTGTGTACTATCTCGTGTATAGACCGGTTGCATGGTTTGCGGGGGTTATGGGTAACCTGTTCGACTTCTTCCTCGGGTATTCACTCAGCGATAGCTCCTACAGAGCCGAGTTTGCAATCCGTGGTTGGCAAATCGTACGAGACATCTGCAATATATTTTTCATCATTATCCTCGTCTATGTGGGACTTGCGACTGTCTTTAACACGAGCAGCTTCAATCCCAAAAAGGTCCTCGTGACGCTCATCCTCAACGCGCTTCTCATCAACTTTTCTCTCCTTGCTACGCGGGTTGTCATTGATGTATCCAATATCGTCGCGCGAGTCTTTTATCATTCGGTACAAGTATGTGATGGTGAATGCCAAAAAGATGAAAACACCGGCGCAGTCAAAAACCCTAAACCAGGTATCGCAGGGTATACACCACTCTCCGAAAAGATTGTTTCATCGTTTAACCCTCAAAAGATATTTAGCATGAATGTACTCAGTACTTCGAGCATGCTCCCTGACAATGGCACAACCGCCCAGGGCGGCGCCAAGACACTGAGTGTCGGCGATAGTGAGTACGCTGGGTACTACACCGTTGTGAGTTTGATCGCGGCAGTCATACTCTTTGCAGTTGCGATGATGTTTTGGAAGACTGCATTCTTTTTCCTCGGGCGAGTGATTGGCCTGTATATGGCGATGATATTTGCACCATTTGCATTTCTCGGAAGGGGAGGTGTCCCGCTTGTAAGCGGTATCAAAGAACTCTCCTGGAACAACTGGTGGAGTGACTTGACCAAATACGCAACACTTGCACCTATCTTTGTCTTTTTCCTATATGTGATCTACTCACTCCTTGAAACTGACTTTATCAAGGTCTACCAAGACCGTGTGGGTACAAACTTCTTTGAAACAGTGGTCTACATCGCGATCCCTATGCTCATCGTGTACTTTATGATCAAGCAAGGAGTAGGGTTAGCGGAAAGCTATGCTGGCAAGTTTGGAACGATGGTGCAAAACTATGCCCAAAAAGCTACTGGACTTGTTGGTGGAGCAGCACTTGGAGCTGGCGCCCTCATGGGTGGTAGGGTTATAGGTGGCATGGCAACATCTCTGAACAAATCAAAAGCAGGGGAATGGCTTCGTGACAAAGGAAAATCTAGTGGTATGGGTGGTTGGCTAGCTCGTCGCAGTATTAGTACTCTCAATGCAACAGAAAAGTCTTCATTCGATGCAAGAAAAACTCAACTTGGATCAACACTATTTAAAGAAATGGGTATAAACACGGACCAAAAAGCGCTTAGTGCTCTGTCTGGTATGGGTCTTGGGCTTGGTACCTCAAGTACAGCAGGTGGATATCATGGTCAAATAGAACGGTATCAAAAAAAACAAGAAGCTGAATCAAAACTACTCGAAAGCAAGCAAAGTCAGGGTGATATCGATGCCTACAACGAAAAAGTTAAGAAAGAATACCAATCAAAAGTTGATGCTATCGTCGAAGAAAAAATGGTTAAAGCTTACGGTAAGGCACAAGTTGATAAATGGAAAACAAATGATAAAGACAGGTACGAGCAGGAACGTATGTCGATATTGAAAATGGATGTTACACAAACAGCTATTGCTGCAATTGAAAAACCTCAGGAGAAAAAATCTGTACAAGAAATGAATGCGGAGCGAAGAGATAAATTTGCGGAAAACCTGAAAAAAGGTGATGCTCTTGGTGATTTCTTGGGGGAAGACTCTTTGATTGGAGCAATGGTTGGAGTAAATACTCGACGAGAAGCAAATAAAAAAGCCGCAAAAAAGATTACTGAGTCAGCAAAAATCGAAAAAGATCTCACTGAAATCAACCAAACTCTTAAAGATGGCTTTAGGGAAGTGGTCGCAATGGAGAAGCTTAAAAACGATAGGCTTTGGACGACAAGTCTCACAGCAGACCAAAGAAAATCTTTACTCCGAGGAGAAAAGATTGAATTTATAGACAGTACTGGTAAAAAAGTAAATGGTGGTTTCTATGATTTTGTAAAAGATAGAGATATAAATACCGCAAAAGCACTCGATGTAGATGTAACAGCTGCCGAAAACGATAAAGACAGAAAGAAAGAAATTTTGGAACAAATTAAGGCGCGTCAACAATTTAAATTTGACTTTAAGGAACTTAATAAAGAAATCAAAGATGCAGAAGATACTTACGCAAACACACCAAATCCTCAAAACCTCAAAAAGCTAACTGATCTTAAGGCAAAACGCGTCAAACTCAAAAATGAACAAAAGAAATGGCAAGATCTCGATAAGTATATTGAAGAACAGAAGAAAAAATTAGAAGGTAAAGAATAACATCATTTTATGGATGCAAAAGAATTAAATAATCAAATAGATGAGGCACTCGAAACTATTCCGGAAGAGCTGTATTCTTTTCTATTTGGTGGAGAATTTGATGTCTTTTTTGATTCATATAAGCCAAAATTTCAAAATGAAGATGTGCTTACCGATATACGCAACAAAACCTTGCAGTTTATACTTGGAATAACACCTTTGGTTGAAGTAAAAACAACAATTGAACAAAACATCTCAACTAAAGAACTTGCCGCGGAACTTAAGCTTGGCATACAACAACACATTATCGATGAAATACTTACAATTCTTGAGGTTCATAGAGATATGGAAAACACACCTTCACCAATAAAAGATAAGGTTTCTAATGTAATAAAACACCTCACCGACCCTCTCATCACCCCCACAACAACCGCACCGATCAAACGTGAGTATGGCGACAGTGCACCTGCTGCTGCAAAACCTGTCGTAGATCCATACCGAGAAATCCCTGAAAAGTAGCGCTCTGTGTAGTACACTACATACATGCAGTTCAAGGTGCCACAGTTTATCGATATCGAAGACAAAGTCTTTGGACCATTTACGTTTCGACAGTTTGTCTACCTCGCGGGCGGGGCAGGGCTCGTGTATCTGTCGTTCAAATTCCTCCCGATATTTATCGCGCTCATCGTCGCTCCAGTCTGTGCAGGATTTGCGCTTGCGCTTACGTTTATGAAGTACAATGACAAGCCGTTCATCCACGTCGTTGAGTCATTTGTCCGCTACTACACGCGATCACGCCTCTACCTGTGGCGCAAGCAGGACCCTGTTGCTCCCAAACAAACAGTACCCGAAGCAGCTGCAAGTCAAGCGCGCACGAGCCTCACCGAAAGCAAACTCAAGACACTCTCTTGGAGTCTCGATGTGATCGATCCCAAGAAATAATCGACATATATAAGGTATACTTAACACAATGGCACTCGTCGGCACACCAGCTCAACAGTTCGTCCCCGTCAAAGAAGTTCGCGACGGGATCATCGTCATGAAAGACGGCACGCTTGCGATGGCAGTGCTTGTCTCGTCTATCAACCTCTCGCTCAAGAGTGCAGACGAGCAACGTGCGACACTCATGCAGTTTCAGAGCTTCCTCAACACACTTGATTTCCCAATCCAGATCGTCATCCAATCACGCCGCTACGACATCAGACCGTATATCCTGACGCTCGAAAACCGTTTGCGTGAGCAGACTGAGCCACTCCTCCAAGTGCAAACCCGTGAGTACATCCAGTTCATCCAGTCGTTTACTGACCAGGTAAACATCATGCGCAAGAGTTTCTTTGTGGTCGTACCATATATCCCACCGATATTGAGTCAGCAGAAGGGGATTTCCAAAGTATTTTCATTCCTCAACAAAACCCCGACAAGCGTGCAAGGGGAAGGTGTATCTGATTTTGAAGAGCAGCGCACACAACTCGAAGAGCGCGTGTCTGTTGTTGAACAAGGACTCAGTCGTGTTGGACTTCGTGTTGCACAACTCGGTACCGAAGAGGTGATTGAACTCCTCTACAAGACATTTAACCCCGGCGAAAACACGACGCAAGCAAAACCGTAGTGTATACTACAAAGGCAATGGGCCTCTTTGGATCGAAAGAAAAAAAAGAAGATAAAGCGCTTCCTATCTCACCGAGCAAGATCTACGAGTGGGCAACGATGGAGCTCGCTGACAAGATTGCGCCCTCTGCGATAGAGATCACTCCCAAATCAATGCGCATCGGAGACAAGACTGTGCGCACGTTTTTTGTTATCTCATACCCGCGCTACCTCACTGACAACTGGATGACACCGATCATCAACCTCGACAAGATTTTTGACGTTGCGATCTATATCAACCCGATAGAGACCGCCGAGCTCTTGAAACACTTCCAAAAAAAGATTGCTGAAGTAGAAAGTCAGATCATCGTCCGTCAGCAAAAAGGTCTTGTCCGTGACCCAATGCTCGACACCGCATACCAAGACCTCGAGGAGCTCCGTGACAACCTCACCCAAGCACAGGAAAAGATGTTTGATATCGGCTTTTATATCTCTATCTATGCCGACAACGAAAACGATCTGTTCCGTACAGAGAGCGAGATCAAAAGCATGCTCGAGAGTCGCATGATCTACATCAAACCAGCACTGTTTCAAGAAGAAGACGGCTTCAAAACCGTCGTCCCGCTTGGCTCTGACAAGCTTGGTATCACCCAGAAACTCAACTCAGAGCCGATCTCGAGTATGTTTCCATTTGTATCGTTTGACCTCACGAGTGAGACCGGGATCCTCTATGGCGTGAACCGTCACAACTCATCACTTGTTATCTTTGATCGATTTTCTCTCGAAAACTACAACTCCATCATCTTTGCCAAGTCTGGTGCTGGTAAGTCATACGCAACAAAGCTTGAGATAATCCGCACGCTCATGTTTGACACCGATGTCATCGTGATCGACCCTGAACGAGAGTACGAGTACCTCGCCGAAGCAGTAGGGGGGCGATACTTCAACATCTCACTCTCATCAGACAACCATATCAACCCGTTTGATTTGCCGATCCCACGACCTGACGAAGCTCCTGCTGACGTGCTCCGCAGCAACGTGATCAACCTTGTGGGACTGTTTCGCATCATGCTCGGCGGACTTACTCCAGAAGAAGACTCACTCATCGATCGCGCAATCACCGAGACCTACTCACTCAAAGACATCACTCCTGAGAGCGACTTCTCTACGATTGAGCCACCACTCCTCTCAGACTTTGAGATGGTGCTCACCGGTATGGAAGGGACAGAGAGCATCCTCCAGCGCCTCACCAAATACACGCATGGTTCATGGGCAAGTTTCATCAACCAACCAACCAATGTCGATATCAATAAAAAGTTTGTAGTGTTTTCTGTCCGCGACATGGAAGACGATCTCAAACCAGCGGCGATGTATATCGTCACGCACTTCATCTGGAACGCAGTCCGCAAAGAGCTCAAGAAACGACTCCTCGTCGTCGATGAGGCGTGGTGGATGATGAAATCAGAAGATACTGCATCGTTTCTCTACTCGATCGCAAAGCGTGGTCGCAAATACTATCTCGGGCTCTGCACGATCACCCAAGACGTGGGCGACTTTATGAAAAGTCCGTACGGTGTACCGATCGTTACCAACTCATCGATCCAGCTTCTCCTCAAGCAATCCCCATCGACCATCGACGTCCTCCAAAAGACGTTTAACCTCACCGATGAAGAAAAGTTTCTCTTGCTCGAATCAGGGGTAGGGGAAGGGATTTTCTTTGCAGGACTCAAACACGTCGCGATCAAAATCATCGCGTCCTATACCGAAGACCAGATCATCACCTCAGATCCATCACAAGTGATCTCAATCAGAAACGCAAAGCGTGAGTTTCAAGAGCAAAATCAGTAGCACAGGTGCTATACTTTGGAGTAATGAAACGATTAGTTTTGCTTGCATGTCTCGGATGGAGTGTGCTCACGGTTGCTCTACACGCGCAAGCTGTTGACGTCTCTATAGAGATGATCCCGACAAATCCGCAACCAGGCGAGACAGTGACGCTCACCGCACAAAGCTATGGTGCTGATATCAACCAATCATCACTCACCTGGACATACAACGGCAAAGTGATTGCTTCTGGTACTGGCAAATCAAGCGTGTCAGTCATCGCACCAGCAAGTGGTGCAACTGGGACTATCACCGTGACCGCATCTGGTGCAGGACTTGAATCAGGAAGCGACACTGTTATCTTGCGACCAGGAAGTATCGACCTCCTCTGGGAAGCAATTGACGCATACACACCGCCCTTTTATAAAGGCAAAGCGCTCATGCCAGTAGGAGGCGCAGTGAGGCTCACCGCAATCCCAAACCCAAGCACTCCCAAAAATCTTTCATACAACTGGTCCAAAAATGGAAGTGCGCTCACTACAGTCTCTGGCTACAACAAATCAAGCATTGCGATCAGACACAGCGCGTTTGATCAAACAACAAAAATATCTGTTAATGCACAAAGTGGCACTTATAGTGCAACTGCAAGCACCGCACTCACTCCAACCGATCCACAGGCCGTGCTGTACAAAGTAACAAGTGGATTTATTGATCATACAAAAGGCTACGATTCTACTGTTCCCTTTACTGAACCTGGAGCGATTCTTAGAGTAGAACCGTACTATTTCAGTCTTGTCAAAAACACACTTGCAGACCTTTCATTTGAAACAACAATCGATGGATCACCGTTTACAAGTGATATACCCAATGAGTTTGCGCTCACTCGCCCAGAGCTAGGAGGGCAAAGCAAGCTCACTGTAGCAATCACGACACTTGTCTATAGCTTACAAAATCTTACAAAAACATTTACACTAGTATTTTGAGTATGAAACGATTTTTCTTTTTGGTTGTAGTGTGTTTTGTAAGCATCGTCGGTGTATCGCGCGCAGCCCCGCCGTATCCACTTGAAGTAACCACCACAGAAACAAGTATGAAAGTGACCCTCTCTGGTGCAGCAGGGCAAACAGCACCACTTGCGATACTTGCACAAACCGAACAATCTACAGGCGCACTTGATTATGTGCGCAACAACGGCATCGTTCGCTTTATCGATGCATACAGCGCGATACCTTCTCCTGCAAACAGGGTGCGTCAGGTTGATGTGGGCGGTACTGCAACATGGGAGTTTGCCACACTCCCCAACACAACGTACTACATACGCGTGTACAACATAGCAAACATCCAATCCCCACAACTTGTCACCGGAACCAAAATAGTCACTACACCCAAGATCACAAACTTTTATGGAGAACCTCTCAAGATAACAACAAACGGACAACAAGCAAGTTTCTCGGGTAAACTTGATACAACCAAATATGGGACGATGACTGGGATTCGTGTTGAGCTCCAATACAGTCTTGCAAGATTTACCGATACAAATGAAGCACTTCCTCAAGGAGCTCAGTTCAAGGTTGCAACACAAGCAAACAGCGGAAGCATAGAAGGTGTTGCCGGTGACGGATCATACTTTTTCAGACTTCAAGGACTCACCCCAAACCAGCTTTACTTTTTTAGACAAGTAGTTCGTAACCGAGGTGTTGTTACTGTTGTACCAGGAGATAGTTTCAGAGCAGGGCAAACATATACCCCCTCAGGAAGCGCAGCAGCAGACAAAGCATTGAGTGAGCGCGAGTACCGACTGCTTGCACCATGGCCACAACTGTCTGTGCTTATGGATCCAGGTCTCTGTGCAGAAGAAAAGGCAAGGGGGACACTTGACCCAAACGCTGTTTGTGACGTAAACGGCTTTCTCAATTTTGCATTTAAGGTACTTATAGGACTTACCGCTGTGATGCTTGTGCTTCGCCTCATATACGAGGGGTATCAATACATAGTCACCGATGTGCCATTCTTGAAAGCAAATGCAAAGAGCAACTTTAGCTCAGCGCTTATAGGACTCCTGATCGCACTGTCTGCATATGTGATACTCAACACTATCAATCCCAAACTGGTGACAAATACGATCAATATTGATCAGGTTGCGGTGGGAGTTAAAGAGTTTGTTCTTACAGGATCTCTTACTGGTAATTTTGATGGTAAACCTGTTAAGGTTAATTTTAATAAAAACGCTTATCCTGCTGCAAAATTAGCTTCTGAAAAAACAGGAGTAGACACCGCTTTTATACTAGCAATCTTTGCGCAAGAAACCGGTAGTGGTACAAACTTAGGTGCTTGTAAGTGGGACGCGCCTCGAGTTATGCGAGAAGACAATCAAAGAAAAGATAAGACGGCATATCTAACAATAATGCAAGAATTAGGTATCAACCCTTCAACAAAATCAGTCTCTTGTCCATTTGGAGAAGGGTGGGGTGGAGCAATTGGTTATACACAATTTATCCCTACAACATGGCTTGAGCAAAGAGCAGAAGCTGAGCAGTATCTTGGACACAGGCCAAATCCTTGGGTATTAAATGATGCACTAATGGTATCCGCTGTTTATCTAAAAAAACTTCAAGGTCCAAATAAAAACGAAAGAGATGCTGCGTGTAAATATTACTCTGGGTCAGTTTGTACACCAGGAAGAAGGCCTGCAAATGAATTTTACGGAAACCAGGTGGTTGGAAAAAAAATAAGTATTCAAAAACAAATTGATGAAGCAAAAGCAAAGGGTGAAATACGATAGTTATTTATAGTACAATACCCTCATGCGAAAGATTCTCATTATCATCATCGGTATTGCACTTGTCGGTACAGCAGGGTGGTACTTTTATAGTCGACAAGCACAAACCCAAGACGGTGTCCCGTCGATCACTGATTTCTCGTCATTTTTCCCAACACGAGAAGTGACTGATCCTGCACTCCTCGGAGATCCTGGGACTATTCCTGGAGTTGTTGGTGAAGCACCCACTACAGACAGCAACCCTGCGCCAGAAACTCAGTCCAAACTCAAACAACTCAGCCCACACCCAGTTGCAGGGTTTGTCGCATATACCGAACCATACAAAGTGACGATCGCAGCAGACACTACCAACCCCAAAGCAAAACAAGTCACAGAAACACGATATAAAAAAATTATCCGATACGTTTCTCGCTCAAGTGGGTATGTGTATGAGATAGAGGATGGGGGAGTACCGCTTCAGATAACCAACATCTATATCCCCAACATATATGAAGCAGTGTTTGGTGACAAAAACCAAACCGCGCTCTTGCGATTCCTCCGTGATGACAACAAGACAATTGCAACATATAGCGTTCCTATCCCACCCCTTAACCCAGACGGGACTCGCACACAGAAGCCTGGGACATATCTGCCTGACAATATAGAAACAGTTGCTTCAAGTCCTGACAGTACACAATTGGCACGACTCACGACTGATGCGCAGGGCACCGCACTCACGTTCAGTACATTTGTAAACTCAAAGATCTCACTTCTTCTGCGTACAACATTTCGTGAATGGCTCGTTTCATGGCAAGCACCCAAAACTATGTATTTGCAAACAAAAGCAAGTGCCCAAGCACTCGGCTACCTCTACAAGCTCGATACTACAGAAAAGAAACTTCGTCGTGTCGTTGGGGATGTGAACGGGTTGACTACCTCGGTGAGCCCAAGTGGTACCTATGTACTCTATAGCCAGTCGGGAAGCAGTTCTTTTGTGACCAAACTACTCAATACCAAAACAAACACAACTCGGACACTCAACCTTGCGATCCTCCCTGAGAAATGTACTTGGCTTATAAACGAAGATCTTGTCTGTGGTGGAGCACAGGGTACTCCGAGCGCGCAGTACCCTGATGATTGGTACAAAGGACTTGTTTCATTTACTGACAACATATACCGCATCTATAGCGCAACACTCACCTATGACACCTTGTACGAAGGAGGAGCGCAGTCGTTTGATATAACAGCACTCTCTGTGGATGAAGCAAATAGACTTGTTTACTTTATAGACAAGACAACTGGTCTGTTGTGGCAGCTCACGTACTAGGCGCTTTTGAGTACCTGTTTGCGGAAATAGAGCTCTTGTGCAATAGAAAAAATGTTTGTCACAACCCAGTAGAGCGCAACCGCTGACGCGAGTTTGCTTGCGATAAAGATAATGATAAGAGGTAGGACATACTTTGTCTGAACACTCATACTGCGCGCAAACTGACTCTGTAGACTTTTGTCATCTGTTGTCTGAGGTTTGGGCATAAGAGATGCTTGAAGTGCCTGAGTAAGTCCGGCAAGGATCGCAAGTGGGAGAAATGGCTTGGTGATATCGATAAGTCCCAAAAGGGTATTTCGAAGCCCTTCGGTACTGAGTGAACTGTAGAGACTCTCTGGTTGGATAACTCCTTTACTAAAGACAAAGTAGAGCGCAAAGAGTATCGGGAGCTGGATAAGGAGATAGAGACACCCAGAAAATGGGTTGATCTTTTCAGTTTTGTAGAGCGCAAACGTTTCTCGTGCTTCTTCTTCTTTAGAAAGTCCTTTTGCTTTGATTGCAGCAAGTTTGGGCTCAAGGATCCGCATCTTGTACTGACTGATGATGCTCTTTTTAGAAAGGGGAAGGAGGAGGAACCGGATGATGATTGTGACAAGTATCACCGCAAGTCCAACATCCTGCATGGTAAGATGTTGCGCAACAAATATAAGTGTGTTGTAAATCGGATTGTAGATAAGTGTTGTCCAAAGGGTATGCATAGAAACCTATTGTAGCACTTATGGCATATCCACGCTCGGTTCGTTTCCTGGGTGACAACGACCGATTCTATCTACTGTTTTGCGAAGTGCTTTACCAAATGGGTACCTCTGAAAGCAGGTGATCGCATACTCTGAACATGTCGGGTAGAAGATACAGCTTGGGCGAGGATAAAAGGGTATATACCGAGCTACACCCACAGACGGAGAAAGAATGGCTCTATAGAGAAGTATGAGGCCTATAGCGAGCTTATTGGGCAGTTGTTTGAGTCTTTGTAAGTAATTCATACAATAGTCGCTTCACATCGCTCAGCGGGAGTCTATAGCTTGATTTTGCAACATAAAACACTCCTTGTATAGGTTTTTGTGCTTCCCGAAAGAGAGTATAGATCCTTCGGCGGACTTTGTTACGGGCCACAGCGCTCTTTTCGTGTTTACTACTCGTCACTACTGAGAGTTTATATGGGGTTTTAGAGAGGTATTTGAGGGTACCCAAACGGTTATATACGACAAAAACCCCTTTATTTTCAAGGATTTCTTTGAAATCTCTCCGAGAGATCCGGTTTTGGGAGGGGAGCATTGTTAGACGCTTATCTTTGCCCGACCTTTTTGTCGGCGTGCCTTGAGTACTTTGCGACCACTTGCAGTGGTACTTCGGACGAGAAATCCGTGTGTTTTTGCTCGTTTTCGGTTGTTGGGCTGGTAGGTGACTGACATATGATGCCTCACTATACACAATATTTGTACTAGAATCAAGCCTTATATACTCTGGTATAATCAACACTATCCACATCTTTTGCACAGCTATAACAAGTGCTCGGGATAGGGTATGATTGAGTATCTATGGAAAACGACCTCGTACAACTCTGGGAAACATGCCTCAAGGACATAGAGTCTCAGGTTACGAGTGCCAATTTCTCTACATGGTTCAAACACACCTCTGCTTCCAAAGAGGAGGATGGTATCATCACGATCACTGTTCCCAATGATTTTGTAAAAGAATGGCTTAGCACCAAACATCACAAACTTATTTTGAAAACACTTGTTGATCACCTCAACCATATCAGGGGAGTGGAGTTTGTTGTTGGTCAGGCACCCAAACAAACACAATCACAACAACCAAAAGTTGCACCGATTTCTCAACAAAACTCCGAACTTCCACTTCAACAACTCTATATCAACCGAGATGACAACCTCAACCCACGATATACGTTTGATTCATTTATTGTTGGACCGTTCAACGAGCTCGCATATGCCGCTGCACAAGCAGTTGTCAAAAACCCTCAACATGCCTATAACCCTCTTTTCTTTTATAGTTCAAGCGGGCTCGGTAAAACCCACCTTATCCAATCTATAGGTAACGAGATGAAGCGTGTGTTTCCAGATAAACATATCCTCTATGTGACCGCAGAAAAGTTTACTAACGACTACATCAGTGCTGTCCAAAACAACCGCGCAAATACTTTTCGTGAAAAGTATCGTAAATTTGATGTCCTTATCATTGATGATATTCAGTTTATTTCTGGGAAAGAACAGACCCAAAACGAACTATTTCACCTCTTCAACACTCTCTACGAACAAAACAAAAACATTGTCTTTTCATCAGACAAACACCCAAACCACATCATCGGTCTCGAAGATCGCCTAAAGACACGCTTTAATGCTGGAATGACTATCGATATCCAGGAGCCAGATTTTGAGAGTCGCCTTGCAATCATCAAAGAAAAGGTTGCTCACCTCACATATCCAATCGATGAAGAGGTACTTACCTATATTGCTTCCTCAGTAACAGGGAGTATCCGAGAGCTTGAAGGGGTTCTCAATGTGATCACAATGCATGCCGAGGTCAAAAAGCGTCCTGTCGCGCTCTCTGAAGTAAAATTGCTCATCAAAAACAGTGTAAAACCCAAAAAGATTATCTCTATTGACACTGTTGTTAAAAAGGTTTCAGAGTACTATAACCTCGACGAGCGGACGATTTATGAAAAAACTCGTCGCAAAGAGATTGTTCATGCCCGACAGATGATTATGTTTGTCTTACGGGAAGACTTTAACGAATCATATCCTTCAATTGGTGCAAAACTTGGAGGAAAGGATCATACAACTGTGATTCATTCATACGAAAAGATTAAACAAGAGCTTAGTAGAGACCCAAACCTTATGAAACAAATCGAAGATATCCGCATTATGTTTAAATGATGTGGATAACACAAGGAAAGTGTTCTGTATACACTGAGGATATATAAAAATGTTGTGTATACATATTTGCAATATCCCAAAATATCCACAGGCATTATTCCTAAAAAACGAAGTACTGTAACGCAAAAAATCTTTTATCCACAATCCACACCATATACTATAAGCGAATTACTTTTATGAAAATACTTTGTACTGTAGAAAAACTAAAAAACGCAGTATCTCTCGCAGATAGAATGACAGGGAAGCAATTGACACTTCCTGTACTTCATTCGATCTATATCACAACACAAGAAAAGAGTATTGTGGTTCGATCAACAAACCTCGCGGTTGGGGTAGAGATAGAAGTTCCAGCGCAAGTACTTGAGAGTGGAAGTGTTGTTGTTAAGGGAGATATTATCGCAAGTGTATGCAACAGTCTCCCTCCTTCAAGTGAAGTAACACTTTCTCTTGAAAACGAAAACCTTACTATTACTTCTCCCAAAACCAAGACCTGTATCAAATCACTTCCTCCAGAAGAGTTTCCAGCACTCCCGACAGCTGAAGGGGAGATGTGTGAACTACCAACCGCAACTATTCTCGAAGGGATTAGGTCGGTATATTTTGCTGCTGCAGTGAGCGAGATCAAACCAGAGATCGCAAGTATCTATATTTACAGCGATCAAAACACACTCTACTTTGTTGCAACTGACTCATTTCGTCTTGCAGAAAAGAAATTTACGATCAAAAACCTTCCTGAAATATCAAAAATACTCATCCCATACAAAAACGTCGCAGATCTTTTGAGGGTACTAGATGTGTGTGGAGACACAATCAATCTCGTGTATACTCGTACCCAACTTTCGATACGGAGCGCTACAATATACTTCACAACACGACTCATAGATGGCGGGTTTCCTCCGTATCAACTCATTATCCCCAAAGAAGAAACAACAAAAGTTGTCCTTATGAAGCAGGATCTTATAAGTACACTGCGCCTCTCTACTGCGTTTGCAGATAAATTCTTCCAAGTCGCGTTTTCTATCAAACCATCAGAAAAACAAATTACTATCAGCTCCAAAAACTCGGATATTGGTTCATCGGACGCACATATCGATGCGGTGATAGAGGGGCAAGATATCGAGATTATCTGTAACCTCAAATACTTCCTTGATGTGTTTCAGGCGCTCCCCGGAGACTCTGTATCGCTTTCATTTACCACAGCAAACAAACCTATCCTTATCCGAAGTGTCTCTGATACAAGTTTTTTGTACCTCTTGATGCCAACTAATCGCTAGTATGCTTTTTCACAAGATACTCCAAGATCTTAAACAAAAAATCGTCGCACAAGGTGCGTACAAGGTTGTTGTCAGTGAGGTACTTTCCCAGGAGCTTGGTACACCAGTTGCGCCTGATACAGTTGTGAGTCTTCGTGATGGCGTACTGACACTTATGCTTCAACCGACACTGAAACTACTTCTTAACACAAAGCGCGATCGTATCATCGCGCTTCTACAGTCTCGTGGTGTGTCCGTGCAGGTGATTAGATAAGGGTGAATGTCTGCTCTTTAGTTGATTTGGAGTAGATACTATTTGTTCCTACGACTTTGAGTGTGTATGAACCGGCTCCATATCCATACTCAGCGGGTGTAAATCGAAATCGAAACGGTGCACTGAGTGTGGTGATGAGTGTATTGTTCACAAATAGATCAACACTCATGAGTGGGTATGATCCATCTGTGACTATACCTATTGTTGCAGTATTGTCAGCGTTCATTGTTTGTGGGAGTCCAGTGATTGTCAGTGGTGTAGTATCGTTTCCGTGCACTGTTTCATACCCAGAAGGTATATCTGTTGGTGTGGTGATGTTGTAGTTTCCTATGTTTGCCATCCACCACGCCTGTACTGGTGGATTCCAGAGACGAAATTGTGGATCCCTATTTGGATTTGTTGGTGCAGGACCTCGAGGGTTTTCTTTGTCCACCCAGTAGAGTATATCTTGCACATCAGTGATGACTCGTTCGATGATTGATTCTTTTGGGGTATTTGCAGTTGCGCGAAGTCCTGTTACTTTGTCGATCTGTACCGCATTGTTACCCATCCATACACCACGAAGGATTGGTTTGAGTGTATCGTAGTCCGGATCAGGGATAGGTTTTTCAAATGCTGGGGCAGGGTATTCTTTGAGGTACTCTTCCATAAATGTTTTCCAAATAGGACCAGAGACTGCAGCACCACCTGAGCGCATCGAACGGTTGTCATTGTTGCCACTCCAGACCCCGACAGTGATGGTTGGGGTGTATCCGATGATCCATGCGTCACGTTCATCGTTGGTAGTACCAGTTTTGACTGCAACACCCGGGATAGTGATACTTTCTCCAAATGTTGGGATACGTGCATTTGGGTCAGAGAGTACATCATTGAGTGTTAGTACAGTGTTTTTGTCCATAACCTCTCGTGGGTCTGGGGTAAATGATTCAATAGTTTTTCCTTTTGCATCTTTGATCTCAAGGATACCAACCGCAGGATTACGAGTACCACTATTTGCAAATACTGAGTATGCACTTGTCATATCGAGAAGTTTTACTTCACCTCCTCCAAGCACGAGTGAGAGCCCTATTTCTTTAGGGTCTTGGAGAGTGGTGATACCAAATTCATGCGCTGTTTTCACAACATCGTCGATACCTGCAAGGTAGAGTGTTTTGACTGAAGGAATGTTGCGCGACTCTGCAAGGGCGCTTCGCATTGAGATTGGACCCTTAAACTTTCCGTCAAAGTTCTGCGGGTGATAACATCCTTCAGAGGGAGGGGTTGAGACTGTGATCGGAGCACAGTTTGTCGAAAATTCTGTTGGCACATCAAAGAGTACAGTTGCAGGAGTAAAGCCCTTTTTGAATGCGGTCAGGTATGCAAACGGTTTAAATGATGAACCTGGTTGCCTGTTTGCCACAGCGACGTTGTACGCACCATCGATGTCTTTACTAAAGTAATCTTTGGATCCTACCATCGCAAGGATCTGACCTGTTGTCGGATCTATCACAACCATTGCTGAGTTGGATGCGTTGTACTTTTTGAGATTACTATCTGCATACTGAGTTATCGCAGCTTCAGCTTTTTGTTGGAGCTTATAATCAAGTGTTGTGGTGATCGTGTATCCACCTGATTCCATGACGTCTTTGCCGTATGTCTTTTCGAGGTAGTCGAGTATCCAAAAGACAAAGTGTGGCGCCTTGATACTGTTTGAAGCGCTTACATTAAAGGTAACAATTTCTTTTTTGGCAGTATCATACTGTTCTTGCGAGATATATCCATAGGTAAGCATTTTGGAAAGTACAAGATCTTTGCGCGCGTCGAGTTTTTCTTTGTGTGCACCAAACGGTGAGTAGTAGCTCGGTGCAGGCATCATCGCAGCGAGGTACGCGCTCTGTGCGAGAGAGAGATCTTTTGCATCTACACCATAAAACGCTTTTGCAGCTTCCTGGACACCATAGATAGTACTTCCAAATGGTGCATCGTTGAGATAGATCTGAAGTATTTGGTCTTTGGTAAACTCACGCTCGAGTTTCACCGCAAGTACCCACTCTTTGAACTTACGTACAACAGTTTTGTCACTGTTAAGGAGAGTGTTTTTGATAATCTGTTGTGTGAGAGTAGACCCTCCTTGAGAAAACGATCCAGAGGTGAGGTTTACAAATATTGCACGTAGGATCGATGTCGGACGGATTCCTTTGTGGGTATAAAAGTGTGCGTCTTCGATTGCAACGACTGCGTGTTTGATGTTGTCACCCATTTGATCAAAGGGTATCTCTGTTCGGCGCACACCTTGGTTGATATCGTAGAGCACGACTTCACCAGTGCGATCGACTATCTTGGACGAGTTGGCTATCTTGCGCGCTTCAAATGTCGACACATCAGGGAGCTTGATGGTCGCTGCCCAGATGAGTCCAAACCCTACACAGATGAAAAAGCCGGCAAGACCGATAAAGAGAAACTTTTTGAGGTGTATGTGTCGAGTAGGGTGGTGTTGTGTCATATGAGTATCATAGCAATAGCACACTATTTATAAAAGACGAAGTAGTACTGTGTTTTATTACTTTTTTATTAAATATTCAAAAATGCTACAATCCCTCCATATATGGAACTAACCAAACAAGACCAGATCGCACTTGTCCTACAGAAAGGGGTCGCAGAAGTGCTCCCAAGTAAGCACTTCCTCGAGAAAGAACTCTCAGGAAACAAGAAGCTCACTATTTACTGTGGGTTTGACCCAACTGCACCGACACTCCACATCGGGCATGCGATCACCCTACGCAAACTTCGCCAGTTCCAAGACCTGGGGCACAAGATAGTCTTTTTGATCGGAGACTTCACCGCACGTATCGGCGACCCGACCGACAAAACCTCAGCACGTACGGCGCTTACCGAGAAAGAGGTCAAGGCAAACTTGAAGCTATACAAGAAACAAGCATCACGCTTCATACGTTTCAGTGGCAAAAATGCTGCAGTAGTGAAGTTCAACAGTAAATGGCTCGGCAAGATGAAGTTTGCAGATGTACTCGGGCTCGCAACACAGATGACTGTTGATCAAATGCTTAAACGTGACATGTTTGAGCGTCGCACAGAGGAGGGTAAGCCTATCTACATCCACGAGTTTATGTACCCACTCATGCAAGGGTATGACAGCGTCGCACTCGACGTCGACGGAGAAGTCGGAGGTAACGATCAGCTCTTCAACATGCTCGCAGGGCGCACACTCCTCAAACAACTCAAACACAAAGAAAAGTTTGTGATCACCATGAAGCTCCTCGCAGATGCCAATGGTAAAAAGATGGGTAAAAGTGAGGGTAACATGATAGCGCTCTCAGATAGTCCGACTGATATGTATGGCAAGGTGATGAGTTGGACTGACGGGATGATCGTGAGCGGGTTTGAGCTCTGTACTGACTACACAATGGATCAGGTGAAGGTTATCGCAGACGAGCTTGCTCGTGGGATCAATCCGCGCGACATCAAGATGCGTCTTGCGTTTGAGATTGTAAAATCGTGTTCATCAGAACAGGATGCACTTCGTGCAGAACAGCACTTTGTTGCAGCGTTTCAAAAACGAGAAGCAGTAGATGCGATCGAAGAGGTTCGTATAAACGGAGAAACACTTGAAGCAGTACTCCTTGCCAACAATCTCGTCGCATCCAAGAGTGAACTCAGACGACTCGTGAGTGCTGGTGCTATCTCAAACTTTGATACCAAAGAAAAAATATCTGAGACACTCATCAAACTCACCGCAGTTCCAGGGGTCTACAAGATTGGCAAAAACAAATTTATCAAACTAGTATAACTAGATACCAAGGTTTTTCTTGAGCGCTTCTTCCCAGGTCTTTTGGAGGGTAGAGACGATGAGAAATGAAGGGAGAAACAGTATCGAGAGCACGATGAAGTACGCGAAGTTGATGATCGCAAGGAGGGTCTTTTCGAGGAGATCCATGAAGTCTTTCATACGCGCCTATCCTACCGCAAAAGACATATTTTGCAAAAGGAGAGCTTTTGTTGTGTTTCGAT
>CAYTXV010000001.1:0-144060 GCA_964441495.1 uncultured Candidatus Saccharibacteria bacterium | reverse complement strand
CATTATCTGGTGGTTCAAAAATGATCAATTTCTTTCGAGATCAATTGCTTGCCTGATTACCGGGGCGGTATTGATATTTTTATTTTGGAACGGTGCTCGTAAAAACAAGCGACAACCAGGTTCTAACCTACCTATCCAAAATAGAAAAAAATTTGCCTGGGTTTCTTTTCCGGCCACGATGGTGTATCTCGGAGTACTTTTGATTTTATCGGCAGCACCATTATTTGCTTGGATTTTTGGATTTGTAAAACAAGCCGCAACATACTCATGGTTGTATACCGGAGCAGTTATTGCTGGTGCGGTACTGCTGTTAGTTGTATGGCGATTTGATCTTGGTAAGAAGTTTCTGTGGGTACTTCCTGTGCTTGGTATCACTGTAGTTTGTATTCAAAACCGCAATGATGTTAGAGAGTTCTTTTCTGAGTTCTTTTCATCAGAAGAGCAACAATCTATTGCACAAAGTCAAAGTACATCTGCGCCACCCGTTGATATACAAGACATTGCTTCTGTCCAAAAACCGACTGCGACAGAACCACCTCCTCCTACTCAAGATGCTCCTGACATCAAAGCGGAAACTGTACCATTTAACTATGACTCGATTAGGTATATAATCGAGCAAGAGTCTCAAAAAACACTAGACAGTATTATTGCAGTTATCCAAAAGCAAAAAACTGATCGTGCTACTGATGGACGTAAGTCAGCTGGTTCAAAAGGTTACCGTAATCCGATATCGGATAAAGAGAAAGAACGCAAGTCACTTGAGCATTTTGCGCTTTTAAAAGCAATGGATGAGCGTGATGAAAAACAATGATTTTTAAATCCTAAAGAGGTGCCAAACGGCACCTCTTTTTTTATACCCAAAACGACATGCTACAATCACCCCATGCAGACGTTTGAGGGGGAGTACAAGAAACTCAATGATGCGCAGCGCATGGCGGTCGATACTATCGAAGGACCAGTCATGGTCGTAGCAGGACCAGGGACAGGCAAGACACAGATCTTGACACTCCGTATCGCCAACATCATTGCGCGGACCGATACTGCTCCAGAGAACATCCTCGCGCTTACATTTACCGAAGCAGCAGCTGCAAATATGCGCGCGCGACTCGCAGCGCTTATTGGTAACGCTGCGTATCGAGTCGTGATCAATACATTTCACGGATTTTGTAACGACATCATCAAGACGTATCCAGAAGACTTCCCGCGCATTATCGGGTCAAAAAGCATCACCGAAGTTGATCAGATAACAATCGTTGAATCACTCATCGAGCGTATACCACTTGTACTCTTGAAACCATTTGGTGATCGACTTCTTTATGTGCGAGACATTGTGAGTGCGATTGGTGAGCTCAAACGTGAAGGTATTACGCCAGAGCGATTTACTGAACTTGTGGCACAAGAAAAAGCCGCGTTTCTAGAGAAGTCCGACCTCTATCATGACAAAGGGGCGCACAAAGGTAAGATGAAGGGTGACTATCAGAAACTTGAACGCAAGCTTCTCAAAAACGAAGAACTCGCGCAACTTTATACGCAGTACCAACAGGAGCTCTTTGAGAAGCGACTCTATGACTTTTCGGATATGATCCTCGAAGTATTGCACGCGCTACAGGCAAGCGAGTCGCTCCTACAGATACTCCAAGAGACACACCAGTACGTGCTCGTCGATGAACACCAGGATACTAACAACGCACAAAACCGGATACTCGAACTCCTCATGAATCACCACGAGAACCCGAACTTGTTTGTTGTGGGGGATGAGAAGCAGGCAATCTTTCGCTTCCAAGGAGCAAGCCTCGAAAATTTTTATTACTTCCAGCATCTTTATCCAGCTGCGAAGCGCATCGCGCTTACCCAAAACTATCGCTCGACACAGACTGTCCTTGATACTGCGGATAAACTTATCGCTTCTGGACTTCACAAAAACGCTTCGCACCAAGAGTCACCAATTGCAGTTGGTAAATTTGCAACACCAGAGAGTGAGCGATACTTTGTTGTGCACGACATTGCGACAAAGATCGCAGAAGGGGTTGCACCTCACGAGATTGCGATTCTCTATCGCAACAACAAAGATGCATTTCCGATAGCACACGACCTTGCAGGGCTCGGTGTGCCATACCGGATCGAGAGTGATCAGGAGCTCCTCTCACACAAAGACGTCGTGCGTATGCTTGCGATACTGCGTGCACTCAACGACTATGGCAACGATGAGTACATCACCGCGGTGCTGCACCTGTCTCTGTGGGGTATCGATCCGCTCGACGTCTACAAAGTGATCCGCAAAGCAAATGATTTGAGATCGATATCTATTTACGAACTTCTCACTGACAGTACACGACTTGGAGAGATTGGACTTGCGGATCAACATACTATCACGGAGCTTGGTCAGAAGCTCAAGTCATGGATAGTGTATGCACGAGACAATAAACTGATTGATCTTTTTGAACACCTTGTCCGAGATACCGGATTGCTTGAAGACATGATCGAGAGCGCTGATGGTCTCGATAGATTTGCAGCTATCAACGCACTCTTTGATGAAGTACGAGCGCTCACTGAACGAAACCAGGAAGCGACGCTTGCGGACTTTTTTGCATATATCGAGACGATCAAAAAGCATCGTCTCTTTGTGAAGCGTGCATATACAGCTACAACTGAGGCTCGTGTACGACTCATGACCGTGCACAAATCCAAAGGGCTCGAGTTTGCACACGTATATATCGTTGGTGCGGTACACGGCGTGTTTGGTGGCAAGGTTGATCGCGAACGACTTCCGCTCATCGACAGCGTGTACTCACTTGGTGCGACAGATACTAGTGAGAGCAGTGCACTTCTTGATGATGAGCGACGACTGTTCTATGTGGCGCTCACACGTGCCAAAGAGTCAGTGACGATCACCTATAGTGCGACTGATATAGCTGGCAAAGCATTGCTCCCAAGTGTGTTTCTGGAAGAGATCAAAAGCGAGCTCGTGACCGATATCGACAGCGCATCGTGGGATGAACGTGCGCGTACCGACACTGTATTTACATACGCAGGTGCTGCAGATGCTCAACAAGATACTGGTTCACTCAAAGATAAAGCATTTGTTGCGGAACTCTTTGCCAAGCAAGGACTCTCGCCAACAGCACTCAACAACTATCTCGAGTGTCCATGGAAATATTTCTAT
Source organism: uncultured Candidatus Saccharibacteria bacterium (assembly GCA_964441495.1). Classification (GTDB taxonomy): domain Bacteria; phylum Patescibacteriota; class Minisyncoccia; order Phycocordibacterales; family UBA9973; genus UBA4124. The sequence goes on along the minus strand of CAYTXV010000001.1, from coordinate 140,897 downwards.
GTAAATCTCATCCGCATCCCTCAAGCACAGACGATACATCAGCTCTACGGTATCGCAGTGCATGCTGCGCTTCAGGACTTTTTCAAACGAATGAAAGGTGAAGGTGCAGACAAGACCTGGCTCCTGGAGAGTTACAAGGGACATCTGTATCGCCAACCGCTTAACACTCGCGATATCGAAACACTCCTTGCAAAGGGAAGTGCTGCGCTCGGTGGATGGTACGACACGTATGAAGGTGCATGGGAACTGCGTGTGTCAGAAGAAGTGAGGGTTGCGGTTGAGGTAGATGATGTGAAGCTCACAGGCGTCATCGACAAGATAGAATACATCGATGATACGATCGTCAACGTCGTTGATTACAAAACCGCCAAACCAAAGACTCGTAACGAGATCATGGGTGCTACCGCACAGAGTGATGGTAACTACTATCGCCAGCTTGTCTTTTACAAGCTCCTCCTTGAGCACTACCGAGACGGAGCACTCTCAATGCAGTCAGGTACGATAGACTTTGTCGAGCCAGATGATAAGGGTAAGTACCACAAAGAACTGTTTGAAATCAGTGAAGATGAGGTACGAGAACTCGCAGATACCATTCGTCGTGTTGCGAGAGAGGTCACCGAGCTCTCGTTTTGGGACAAGCGTTGTGACGATCCATCGTGTGAGTACTGCGCACTTCGCGCGTTACAATAGTCCGTTTCGTTTGCTATACTTGTAGTATGTTAGTACGTCTTGCGGCGTTTTTTCGTACGCACAACAAAACACTCATCGCACTTGCAGCTGCAAGTGTGTTCTCAGTACTCACTGCATACGCAACTCCTCCTGGATCTCCATACACTGCGGGTGCAACCCTTGATCCTGCATGTGCACCAGGAGATACCAACTGTACGGTAACTATTGGCGGAGGAGGAAGCTCGCAGTGGGACGATGTCACTGGAGGCATCAACTACGCCGGTGGCAATGTTGGCATCGGTACTGCTACGCCACAATCTGCACTCGATGTTGCAGGTGAGATCCGTGGGACCAACCTTACTATCACTGGTACTGGGGTCACTGTTGCTGCACCAACGAATCTCTCTGTCAATCAAACCTGTGCGGATGGCTGTTCATACTTTGCCGAAGGCTACACCCATAACTACCGTGTGTACTCGTACAAAACACTCGGTGCAGGTCGTGTATACTCATCCACCTACCTTACCCTCAACACTCCGCTTGTCGATGACGGTTCACTTGGTGGTTATGATCTCACGGTTTCATGGACTGCCGCCGCTGGAGCAGACGGGTATCGGGTCTTGAAGTCTGATGATTATAACGGCTTCAACTTTGATGCTGGGTATGATGTGACCGGGACATCATTTGTCGATGATGCCTGTGGAAATCAGTGTTTTGACAATGCAACAGATAACGTCACTGTTACTCCATCTGTTGGATATGCAAACAGTGCAACCATAAACGGAAGGCTCGACCTTACTGGCCCACTTCTCCTTCAAGGTACAACGATCGCTTCTGATGACAACAACAACGTCGTTCTCGGTACAAATAACCCATTAATTGGAAACAATAACTTTTTGGTTGGACTCAATGCAGGTGTAGGAATGAATGATATCGACAACGTGGTGTTTGTTGGAAATAGCGCAGGATCGAACGCTTCCAATGCGTACGTTTCTAATTTTATTGGTACAGCTGCCGGGTCTGGGGCAACAAATGCGAATAACTCAAACTTCATTGGGTATTCAGCCGGTTCAAATGCTACAGGTGCCTACAACTCAAATTTTATTGGAAATGCGGCAGGTATGTTTTCCCCGAGTGCATTTGAATCAAATTTCTTAGGAACTAATGCTGGTAGAGATGCTTCAGGGGCGAGTAGTTCAAATTTTATTGGGTCAAATGCGGGTTATTACGCAACGAACGCAGCCAACGCTAACTTTGTTGGTGTAAGCGCAGGCTACGGAGCATCAGAAGCAGTTTTTTCAAATTTCTTAGGTGCTAATGCTGGTTACAATGCAACAAATGCAACACTTTCAACTTTTATTGGGTATGTCGCTGGGTCTGGGGCAACAAACGCAAACAATTCGATTTTTATGGGATATCAAACTGGTTCGTTGGCAACAAACGCAAACAATTCGATTTTTGCAGGTAGGCAAACTGGCTATAACGCAACAAACGCAAACAATTCGATTTTTATGGGATACAACGCAGGTGCAAGTGCTACAAGTTCTGCAAATGCAATTTTCTTAGGTCGGTATAGTGGGTACAATGCATCACAGGCAGCAAACGCTATCTTTATAGGACAAAACGCAGGCTTTAATGATAACGTTACCAACCTAGGAAACTCAAATGACTTCTCAATTTTGATTGGGCCATATACTTCAACTGGCGGCTTCTCTAACTCTATCGCCCTCGGTGCGTACGCAACCAACACCGCCTCCAACCAGTTCATGATCGGCTCCACCACGCGCCCTATCGACATCACCCGTTGGAACGGGAGTGCAAGCACGCAATGTACGCTCACCACTGGTACTGGTATCGCGTGTACTTCAGATGAACGTCTCAAGGAAAACATCACTACACTCGGAGACGACACACTTTCTAAACTTCGAAACATCGACACCGTCACCTTCACCTGGAAGAACGCACTCTCAGATACCACGCAGATCGGTTTCATCGCACAGAACCTTGAACAATACTTCCCTCAGCTTGTTGCAACAGACACTGACGGCTACAAGAGTGTCTACTACGCACAGATGACCCCGATCCTTACCAAAGCATTGCAGGAGCTTGATGTGCAGGTGCAGGGGATTGCAACAGTCAATACAGATGGATCATTTGCAGGAACGCTTCGCGAATGGCTCGGTAGTGTAAGCAATCGCATCGCGCGCATCTTTACCGGAGAGATTTGTCTCACTGATCCGGATGGAACATCGGAGTGTCTCACTAAGTCGCAGCTCGTTGAACTCAAACAACTTTTGAACCAGCAACAAGTCGAGCAGCAAGTGGTAGTACCAACTCCTGAACCAGAACCAGTCCAAGAAGAACCTATAGAGGAATCCATGGGAGAAACCCAAGAGCAAGAAGAAGTGCCCACACCCCAAGAGCCTATAGCAGAACCAGTCTAAAACGCTGTATTTCCAAGTGCATTTGACCACTTTTGCCGTTAGGAGCAAGGCACTTTTTGTGCTAAAATATGCGTACAAATATGGCAAAAGATCCAGACAAAAAATCAGGGAATTATGGGGCGGAACAAATCTCTGTCCTTGAGGGTCTCGAGCCAGTACGTAAGCGTCCGGGTATGTACATTGGTACAACCGGTGTCGATGGGCTACATCACCTCGTATGGGAAATCTTTGACAACTCTCGCGATGAAGCGATGGGCGGCTATGCTGATCGTATCGAAGTTGCGATCCTCCCCGGCAATCGTATCCGCGTTGCTGATAATGGTCGTGGTATCCCGGTAGATGTGCACCCCAAGACCAAGGTCTCTGCGCTCGAAACAGTCATGACGACACTCCATGCTGGAGGCAAGTTTGGTGGTGACGGATCGGGGTATAAAGTCTCTGGAGGACTCCACGGTGTCGGTGCGTCAGTTGTGAATGCGCTTTCGACATATACACGTGCAGAAGTACACAAAGAAGGTGCTGTATGGATGCAAGAGTATGAGATTGGTGTAAAGAAAGCAAATGTCAAAAAGATCGGAACTACCAAATATAACGGAACCATCATCACGTTTCAACCAGACCCAACAATCTTCAAAGACACGGTTGTGTTTGATTGGAAAACAATCATTGATCGACTCCGTCAGCAAGCGTATCTCGTCAAAAAGCTTCGTGTCACCGTGATCGACGCGCGTGAAGTTGCTGATAAATTTGATCCAAACAGTAGTTACTGGCTTCGCGATCTCGGACTCGAAGCGCCAACAACCACGTACTATTTTGAAGGAGGACTCAAATCACTCGTTGCACACTACAACAGACTTCAGAAGCCGATTCACGACACCATCTTTTATACAGAAAAGGATCAAGACGGTGTCGGTGTTGAGATTGCGCTTCAGTATGTCGACGATATCTCATCCCGCATCGTTCCATTTGCAAACAACATCTACAACTCAGAAGGCGGCACACACATCGCAGGGTTCAAGATGGCGCTCACTCGCGTGCTCAACACGTACGGCAAGAAAAACAACCTCATCAAAGAAGCAGATGGCGCACTCTCTGGAGATGATGTACTCGAAGGGCTCACTGCGGTTGTGTCGGTGAAGCTTGCAGAAATCCAGTTTGAAGGACAAACCAAAGCAAAGCTTGGAAGTACAGAAGCGCAAGGCGCAACAACAACAGTGTTTGGGGAAGCATTTAGTGCATTTCTCGAAGAGCACCCTGATGAAGCAAAGGCAATGATCAGTAAGGGTCTCCTTGCGCTGCGCGCACGCAAGGCTGCAAAGGCCGCAAAGGATTCAATCCTCCGCAAAGGTGCACTTGAAGGCATGACGCTTCCTGGTAAGCTTGCGGACTGTCAGGCCAAAGACGCCGAAGAAGGAGAGCTCTTTATCGTAGAGGGAGACTCAGCGGGTGGTACTGCCAAGATGGGTCGCGATCGTCGTACACAAGCAATCCTCCCGCTTCGTGGCAAGATCCTCAACGTCGAACGCGCGCGACTCGATCGCATGCTTGGTTCAGAACAGATCAAGAATCTCGTGATCGCTATGGGTACATCTATCGGAGATACCTTTGACATCGAAAAGATCCGTTACCACAAGATCATCATCGCAACCGATGCGGATGTCGATGGTGCGCACATCACGACACTTATCCTGACACTGTTTTATCGGTACTTTCGCGCAGTCATCGATGCGGGGTACGTGTATATCGCACAGCCACCACTATACAAGATCAAGAAAGGTAAAGAAATCACGTACGCATACAATGATGAAGAAAAAGTTGCGCTCATCGGCAACGAACAGGTAGAAGTGATAGGAGAAGGCGAGGAGTCTCCGGCAGTCGAAGAATCTGATGAGATAGAAGAAGAGGTCAAGGCAAAAAGGGCAAGCAAGGTCTCTGTCCAGCGGTACAAGGGTCTCGGAGAAATGAATGCCGAAGAGCTTTGGGAAACCACAATGGATCCCGCACGTCGCGTACTCAAACAGGTCTCGATCGAAGACGCTGAAGAAGCAAACCAGGTATTTGATATCCTCATGGGTTCTGAGGTTGCGCCGCGCAAGAGTTTCATCCAGTCCAATGCCAAGATGGCAAACCTTGATATATAAAAATCCCGGTATATACCGGGATTTTTATTAGGAAAGAGACTTTTTGATGAGTTCGCGAAGTTCTCTGATGTGTGCCTCTTTGTCTTGTGCAAGTTTTGTCCAAAAAGATTTTTCTTCATCACCAACTGCCTCTGTGCGGTAGTTGTTGGTGATACGCCAGAGACTCTTGGATTCTTGGGTGAGCTGATGCATGAGGTTATATACATTGTTTTGTTCCATATGCACAAAGTGTAGCACAGCTTCGTGGTACACTGCTAGATAGTATGAAAATTTCAGGTCGCAAAAAAGCCGAGCAATCAAAGCCGCCCGTGGTGGGGGATATTGCGCGTACGGTTTCGCGTCCTGTGCTAGATCTTAAGAAGAAACTTCCTGCAGTTCAGATCAACATCGGACAGGTCAAAGAGTGGTGGTTTGCGCACCAGCACAAGTTCTTTGTTGTCGCTGCGATCATCATTGGGGCGCTTATCTTGAGCTCGTTCTCAACAGGGCATGCATCGGTTGCGACGTTTTACCCACAAACCTGTTTGGGTGATTGGGAGCACGCCGAAAACGCACAGGGTGAACCTTCTCTACCAAATGAATCAAGTGCTACTGACTTTTCACTCGAAAACTCTGCACGTACTGCAGGTGTAGTGTCTTCTATATATTGCGGATCGTTCAAAGGTGAGACTCCAGAAAATAGTACACCCAAGACGTTCAAGCTCACATTCTCATGGTCAGTAGAAGGTGAAGATGCTCCCAAGCGTACCGAAGCACAACCATTTGATATACCAAGAGAAGGTGTGGTGATCCCTGCGCAGACCGAAGGAGAAACACCTACTCTTGATACTCCTACAGATGTTCCAGTAGAGACAAGCTCTGAAGTGGTAGCACCAGAATCAGAGGCGCCACCACAAGAAGTTTCATTTTTGGAGCGACTCTTTACCGTGCGAGTCCTTGCACAAGAAGAACCACCACAACAAGAAGTATCACAAGAACCTGTTGTAGAAGAAGTGCCACAAGAAGTAGTTCAAGAAGCGGTTGTAACAGAAGAAGTTTCTGAAGATATAACACCTGTTTCTGAGAGTCCGACCCAAGACACACAACCCGCTGAAGAGATTGCTCCATCAGATGCGTTTATGCAGGTAGAGTACACACTCGATGGTACGACATGGAACACGCTCGGCGTGGTGAGTCGCAGTGAGTGGCGTCGTGCGTCGTTTGAGATCCCGCTTCAGGAATGGGAAAATCTCGACAAGCTCCAAATCGCACTCAAGACACTTCCAACATTTGATGCGATCCCAACGGTGTATCTCGATGCGATGAAGCTCGATGTCGAGTATACCGACATGGAACAACTCGCAACACGCCCTACGGTTGTCCTTAAAGATGCGGACGCACTTATCCAGGGTAAGGATGGGTTTACTCCGACAGAACAAGTAACTTTTACACTTGAAACACCCAACTATACAACAGAAGATTTGCGAGATCTCGTCCAGGAAGGGAAGGCAGATGTGGTAAAAGACACCGCTGGTGTACTTGGTGAAAAGGTACAAGATCCAGATCATGTGGAGGCAATCAACAGCGCTGTTGAAACCATCCAAGAAACGCTCGATACCACCAAAGACTTCCTTGCTCCTCCTGAAGCTCAACCAGGTGAACTCAAAGAGTCACCAGTCTCACTTCTTGAGTCACTGACAGCGCCATTTGTAGCTGAGGCCCAAACATCCGAGATTGAGGTTGCCGTGCTTGATGACAATGGCAATGAGACAGACATCCCCGCAACTGTTGTCCTGGATCCAGATACTGGGAAGCGCAGTATAAACATCGATCGTCCCGATCGATCATTTCGTCCTGGTAAATACACACTCGTTGTGACTATGACAACTCCACAAGCGATCCTTGTTTCGCAACAAGATTTCACATGGGGTGTCCTTGCGATCAACACAGATATGAGCGTATACACTCCGGGAACAACTGCGTATCTACAGATGGGTGTACTTAACGACGGTGGACATACTATCTGTGATGCAGATCTCGACCTACTCATCACAACCCCAAGCGGTGCTACTGTACGCAAAACAACTGATGATGAGAGTATCGTTCGCGCGCCAGAGTGTGGCCCCAACAATGTGATCAGTGTGCCAGACTATTTTGCATACTACACGGTTCCAAATGAGATCGGAACATATACGATGAAGCTCACTGCACATACTGTAAATGGGACAAAGCAGATCACTGATACCTTTACTGTTGTTTCAAGTGCCTCAGTCACTATCGCTCGTATCGGCCCAACACGTATCTATCCAGTCGCACTGTATCCGATGACACTGCGTGTGACCAGTGACAGTGCATGGGAAGGTACTGTGGTTGAGCGTGTTCCAGCATCGTTTGATATCTCACTCCCAGAGCAAAGTCAGGCGTACGATAGTGTGACTGAGGATGGAGATACTAAACTCATCAGTTGGGATGTATCCCTTGCTGCAGGAGAAACCGCACAGCTCGGATATTACTTCAACGCACCCGATGTGAGTCCAGAGTTTTATCTCCTAGGCAAAGCAGTGGCGGAGGGAACAACTGAATTTGAAGAAATGAGGCAGTGGCAGATCGCATCTGACGCTGCGTGTAATGCAACAGCAACAGGTACGTGGAGTGCGACAGCAAGTTTCGTCAACTGTACAGGTGCTGCAAGTGGCGGAAGTGGTACGGGTAACAGGCCGGGAGTCAATGATGATCTCACGATCAACTCAGGTGTTGTTGTGACTGCTGACACAACGGTGACTATCAAATCACTCACCTTTGCCGCATCAACAGTTGCCGCAGGGCTTAGTGTTAGTAACGGTGTTACTTTTACTGTAACTGGTACGACAAGTATCCCGTCTCCGGGTGCTGCAGTTGCCAACACCATCACTGTTGGTGGAGGGACATCGGGAACCTTTTCAACAGCGGGTATCACTATCACTGGAAGTAGTACTGCAAGTCGTAACAGTGTCCTTGCGCTTTCTGCTGGATCAACCTTTACAACGACTGCAGGTATCACGTTTAGTGGAACTGCTGCACAGGCACAGATCACCAACGCGGGAGCTTCGACGATCAACCTCACCGGTACGATGAGTACTGGTGGAACAGTGACTATCAACTCGGGTACAACACTTAACACAACTGGCACCGTTACACTTAGCCGCGCGACGACGTTTGGTATCCTCAACGTCAACAGTGGTACAACCACAATGGGTGGCGTTGCGATTACGTACGCAGGACTCGTCACGGTTGCATCTGGCGCAACACTGACCACATCGAGCGCAACCGGTACCAAAACATTTAGTTCTGGTATCACAGTCAACTCTACTGGGGTATTTGATCTGTTGACTGGAAGCAACTTTGCTTCGGTCACAAGCTTCGGAGGCAATATCACTGCAAACGGCACAACGTTTCGTACAGGGACTGGTGCGGTGACACTCACTGGTACAGGTACGCGTACGATCAGTGGATCAGGCAATGCAACACTTGGTGGGACGGTCACGATCCCGACCAACATGACCCTCACCAACTCAAGCACTGGTACGGTCACGTTTGGAGCGCTCACACTCGCAAGTCCTACCGCATCCAACGGACTCTCACTCACAACAGGATCAACAACAAACGTTACTGGTGCGATCACCTACACTGCAAACGCAACCGCCAACACTCAGACCATCACCATGAACGGAACCGCAAACATCACTGCAGGGTCGCTCACGATCAACCGCCCGACATCGACTGGGCAATCCAACATCACCTGTGCAAGTGGTGCGACAGGGACGTTTGCAACGACTGGTGCTGCAAGTATCAACGGCGCATTGACCGCAACAGCAACGGTCAATGTCACCATGAACACTTGCAACTTTACTTCAGGGGGACTTTTGACGATAGCCGGAGGTACTACCGGTGGCAACATCACCTTCACAACAACCACGGGAGCACTCACAGCAAGTGCAGGTGTGACATTTACTGGTACTGCAGCACGTAACGTGATGAATATTGGTTCTGGTAATTTCAATCTGACTGGTACCCTTGGTTCTGGGGGGACGATCACGACAAATGCGTCCAATACGCTTGTTACCACAGGAACTGCCGCAATTTCTGGTGCCTATACACTTTCACACTTCACTGTTTCTTCTGGGACAACAACGTTTAATAACGTTGCGATCACGTTTGGGGGTAATACTACAGTGTCAGGATCACTTGTTTCTGCATCAGCAACAGGACTCAAGACGTTTACTGGTACGGTAACGGTGAACGCTGGTGGTTCGTTTGATTTGTCTGCGTTTGCTACAACAACTCGATTTGACAATAACATATCAATAGATAGTTCTGGTAGTTTCAACTCAGGTACGGGTGCGGTTACTATCGGTACATCACTCATTGTTTCAGGTGCGGGGAATGCATCGTTTGGCGGAACGGTCACTATCAACTCTGGGGTGACCCTCACCAACTCAAGCACTGGTACGGTCACGTTTGGAGCGCTCACACTCGCAAGTCCTACTGCGTCAAACGAACTCTCACTCACCACAGGATCTACAACAAACGTCACTGGTGCGATCACCTATACTGCAAACGCAACCGCCAACACACAGACGATCACGATGAACGGAACCGCAAACATCACTGCAGGGTCGCTCACGATCAACCGTCCAACAACAAACGGAGGTCAGTCCAACATCACCTGTGCAAGTGGTGCGACAGGGGTGCTCACTGTTGGTGCAACAGGGATAAGTCTCCAAGGAGCAAACTCTGGGGTAACTGCCTCTATAAATCTTACGATGAGAGACTGTACATTTTCTTCTGCCGGGCTTGTCACCTGGGGCGGGGTCTCTGGTGGAGGAACAATCAATGTATCGTTTGATGGCGGAACATTTACTGCCGGAGCCGGAGTTAACTTTATTGGTATCTCCTCAGTAAACTTCTTGACGCTTGGCGCAGGGAGTACATTTAACCTCACCGGTGCGATCCCTGCAAACGCAACAATTTCTGCAAGTGCAACAAGTACACTAGTTACTACGGGGACTTCTTCGATCACTGGTGCATACACGTTTGGTAATCTTGCTGTCCCGTCAGGGACCCTCTCGCTTGGTGGTGTAGCGATCACGTTTGCTGGTACGACCAATATCGACGGTACTGTTGCTTCAACAGCTACAACGGGTACCAAAACATTTACCGGTACTGTGACGGTTGACGCGGGTGGAGTGTTTGATATCTCAGCGTTTAATCCGTCAACTTCATTTGCTGGAGGGATCACAATGAACGGTACGACATTTAACAGTGGTACTGGTACAACAACATTTACTGCAAACCAATCACTTGCAGGTTCTGTAAACATGACGTTCGGAGGTGCTACCACTATCGGTGCGGGGGTTACGCTCACCAACAACAACACAGGCACAGTTAGCTTTGTATCAAGTGTGACCGGAGCCAATGCATCATCGACGTTTGCAACAGGCGCAAACTCAAACACTGAGTTTGATGGTACGGTGATGACAACTGGCCTCCTTGTGCCATCGACGAGCCCCAATACTGTGTTATATGGAGGAAGTACTCAGACGATCAAGGTACCCTCAACTAATCCATACTACAATCTTAGTATCAGCGCAGCGGGTGTTAAAAGTCTCGCAGGTGCAACAGTTGTTACTGATACAGTGACGATATCTGCTGGATCACTTGATACGGTAAGCGGTCAAGATTATGCACTTACTACTGGCAACCTCACTATCGGTGCCACTGGTACACTTTTGGGTAGAGGTGCAGCGATCACGCTCAGTGGTAACTGGTCAAACAGTGGCACGTTTACTCCTGCAACATCTACAGTAGTACTTAGCGGAGGTGCGACTGCGACAGTCAGCGGTACGACAACATTTACCAACCTTACCATCACGCATACTGCAGCAAAAGAAGTTCAGTTTCAGTCAGGTACACCGATATTTACAGTGACGGGACTGTTTACGGTTAATGGGTCTTCAGGCAACTTGATCAGACTACGTTCAGATAATGCAGGGACGCAGTGGAAGTTTAAGCCAACGGGAACTGCAAGTGTCAGCTATGTTGATGTTCAAGATAGTGCGTGTGAGTCAGGATCGATCTATCTCAACCCGACAAATATCACCAACTCAGGTAACAATGGTACATGTTGGATCAATGCGTCGATTACGTTTAGTATCTCAGATGCAACAGTAGGCTTTGGGGCACTCTCTGCTACTGGTACAAGGTATGCAACAGGTGATGGGGTAGGTAGTGGAACTGAGACAGAGGCTCACACCATAACCGTGAGTACAACTGCACCATCAGGGTACTCACTTACTGTTCGTGGTGGTTCGCTTAGTAAAACAGGGCACACAATTACTGCGATTGGTGGCAGCAACACTGCGCCAAGTATTGGTATTGAACAATTTGGCCTCCGTATGACGGCAAGCGGGGGAAACGGAAGCGTGTCTTCACCGTACGCAGCTTCTGGATTTGCGTACGGTGCAACGAGTTCGACAACAAGTGAGGTTGCAAACGCAACAGCAGCAAGTAGTGACACCACATACTCAGTACGTTATATGTGCAACATCGCATCGACGACTCCCGCTGGAGAGTATGCAACAGACCTTACCTATGTGGTGACAGGGAACTTTTAGTTATCCACTCGACACGGCTCATTATTTCCTTGTATAATGCATTCTAATATGAATAGATATATCAAAAACACTTTCTCCGCTCTTTTTGTTGCAATGTTTCTCGTTGTCAATTCTGGGGTTATCCTCATCGCGGAGGCAGCTTCTGTGTCTTCGTTCAAAGATACGATGTCGACGCAACTTCCTTCTACAACTGCGACACATACACTTTCGTGGACGCTTGTTGGTGGAGATACGATCGCTACTGGCGAGACATATGCGATTGATTTTGCAAACAGTGACTTTACGCTCAACGCGATCGGTAACTGGCAGACATCTGACTTTGCACTTAGTGATGGTACTCGTAGCAACCAGGCACCAGTTGCAGTCGGCGCATCTCCTTCTTGTAGTGCGGGTGTAAACAACTATACCGTAACAATCGATACTACAAACAATACATTCACGATAACTACTTGTGCGAGCTGGACTGCCTCTGGAGCAAACGCTGCAGTTACCTTTGTGATCAATGGTACAACTGCAAGTGGTACAGGTACTATGACAAACGGCTCAGATGTTGATTCTTCACAGGTTAGTCTTACTCAGTCAAACGGAGATTCGGGACTTGCTGCTGTTGCGATCGAAACCAACTCAGTTGTGTCTGTAACTGCAACCGTTGCGCCGACACTTACCTTTGCAAACGATGACGCAGCTATCGGGTTCGGAACCCTCTCATCATCAGCTGCCAGGTATGCCAATGCAGCAGCATCAGGTTCTGGGTCTGATACGACGGCGCACACTATGACCGTCGGCACAAATGCAACTGGTGGCTATGTCCTCACTTACAACGGAGCTACGCTTACTTCAGGTCTCAATACCATAGATGCAGCAACGATTACTGGTGATGCCAACGGTACTCCAGGAACAGAACAGTTTGCAGCAGCAGCTGCACTTACTGGTAGTGGATCTGTAGCTTCTGGGTATAGCAACAGTGCAAATGATTGGAACTTTGTTCCTTCTACTACAACAACACTTGCATCACACACTGGTCCTGCAAGTGACAGTATCGCAATGCACTACCTTGCAAACATCGCAGCAACAACTCCTGCAGGATCATATGCGACATCGATTACTTACGTAGCAACAGGAACGTTCTAGGCATATGAAGCGATTTTTCTCTCGAAGTATCACACTAACAATCGCTGTACTCGCAATCATTGCCCTGGGTACTACCGAAGCATTTGCACTTACTATTACTCCTGTTCGTATAGAAATCAAAGGTGACCCGGGCCAGGTACTTACCGAAGAGATGACGCTTATCAACGAGCAGTCTACTCCTGCAACGTTTTATTCGTCATACGCAAACTTTGAAGCACAAGGAGATAGTGGTACTCCCGCGTTTACCACATCAGATGAAGGGATCAGTACATGGATGAAGACTGCTGAGTCAGTGACGCTCGGTCCCAACGAAACCAAAACAGTTTCTTTGAGTATAGCGATACCTTCGAGCGCGACCCCTGGAGGATACTTTGGTGCGATATTTTGGGGAACAAGTCCAGAAGGTACCAAGCCAGGAGAAGTAGCGATCAGTGCCAAGACAGGTATGCTCGTACTTCTTTCGGTAAACGGGGAAGTCAAAGAGGAGGGAGGACTTGTTGATTTCAAAACTAAAGATGAGAAGTTTTGGTACAACACACTTCCTGTATTATTTGAATATCGATTTAGAAATGACGGAGGAGATCGTGTCAAACCGATAGGTAAAATAACTATCCGCAACACGGTATACTTGCGAGCTGATCGTATCGATGCAAACCCTGTCCAAGGAAACATTCTCCCTGGAAGCACTCGAAAGTTCAAGGTTGATTGGATCAAGTACTCAGATCCAGATGGGGAACCACTTGCAACAAGTGCAATGGGGAAGTTTTTTCATACAGTGAGATATCAATGGAAAAACTTTGCAGTTGGTCTGTATAGTGCACACATCGATGTTGCTTACGGTAGCCAAAACCAACACGCAAAAGCTGTCACCCGATTCTTTGTATTTCCATGGCAACTCCTCATTTGTTTGATTGTTGGCGCGATCATTCTCTGGTGGCTTGGTAAAAAGGCGCTCCATCACTATAACCGTCTCATTATTGCTCGTGCGCGCGTAGCGGGCTATGAGGAGGTGGAGTAGTATCATTGCGGTTATAAGTCTTTGGGGAGTACTTGCACCAGTGAGCTTGTTTGCGCAGACGCCGACATCTGTGGTGATATCTGCACAAGTCAATGCGCCGAGTATACCAGGTGGCGGAGGTGGAGGATCGATGAGTAGTCCGACACAGGTGGTGTTTTCGGGTATGGCATATCCTTCATCCAAAGTAGTGATTACCCAAGACGGTAGCATCGTCGCAACAACGGTCGCTGATCCACAAGCAAAGTTCTCTGTTGCGCTCACTGACTTGTTACAGAGAGGCTATACCTTTTCGGTATATGGAGAAGACGTCGATGGTCGCAAATCTACACCGTACTCATTTCCAATCTTTGTCACACAAGGTACGACAGTAACTATTGGCGGTATCTTCATTTCTCCGACTATCGATGTTGACAAGTTGCAGGTTAAAAAGGGAGACCCTATCTCTATATTTGGCCGAAGTATCCCCAACGCAGAGGTGTCCATCGTGGTCAACTCACCAGTGCAACACATCAAACGTGCGCCGACTGATCAATCTGGTGCATACTTTTTGCGATTTGATAGTGCCATACTCGAGTACGGGGATCACACAACCAAATCAGCAGCGGTTGCACCAGATGACATTAGTTTGTTCAGTGATCTTGTGCCGTTTAAGGTTGGAGATGAAAACATCCTCAAGGTTCCCGGTGCGTGTGAGAAGCTTCGAGGAGACGTCAACTGCGATGGTCGGGTGAACCTGATCGACTTTTCTATCATGGCATTTTGGTACAAAAAGCCGTCTGTGCCAACAAAGGTTGATCTCAACAAAGATCGCGCAGTGACACTTGTTGACTTTTCTATCATGGCATATAACTGGACCGGATAATCATATGTATACACACTTACGATTTTATTTGTATAGCTTCATCTTTGCGATTGGTCTCGTAGGAGCACCGATAGTTGCACACGGTGCAACTATCTCGTTCGAACAACCGCAAAGTGTTGCGATCGGACAACAGTTTGTTGTTGGTGTTGTTGTTGATACACAAGGAGTCGCAATCAATGCTGTTGAGGGAACTATCTCATATGACACAAGCGCATTGAGACTCGTCCGGATTCAAGACGGCGGCTCAATTGTTCCTTTGTGGATACAGCAACCAGCTGTTGCAGATACAGTGACGTTTAGCGGGATTATCCCCAACGGATTCAATGGATTTATCGATCCGTTCAACACCAGTGTCCGGAAACCAGGGACACTGATGGAGCTTGTGTTTGAACCTCTTCGCTCTGGTGTCGCAACAGTACGCGCACAGGTTACAACAAGTTTGCACGATGGACGTGGTTCTACACAGAGCGTACCAGCAGCACAAAGTTCGATTGTGATCACAAGTACAACTTCGCCGAGTGTCTACATGCCGATAGATCGTATCGATCCAACACTCCAAGCAGAGCGAGTCCGCGATCCGGATCTCTATGATGGTGCATGGACACTCGTGTTCTCTGCACAAGATGCCGAGTCAGGTGTTTCTTATGTAGAAGTACGAGAAAGTGTTGGGTCATGGAAGCGGGTGACAAGCCCATATCGCTTGGAAGATCAGAGAGAGAGCGCTACACTACAAGTACGCGTGGTTGATTATGCAGGCAACAGTACTACAGTATCGATCGGCACACCGCAACAGACGTCAATCGTGATTGTGTTGTTTGTGATACTTATGCTTGTTGGGTTTCCGCTTATGGTCGTCCTCTACAAACGATATGCGTACAAAAGCTAACCGTATTTTTACACTTTGTATAGTGACTCTAGCCCTCGTATGCGGGAGGGCTTTTGAGGTGCATGCGGCAACACTCAAAGTTGTTCCGACTGCAACCTCATATGCGGTCGGAGATACGGTGCGTGTGCGAGTTGCTGTTGCAAGTGACGCGCAGTCAATCAACGGTGTTGCGGCTACGATCAATTTCCCAACAGATATACTTTCACTTTCTTCAATCTCCAAAACAGGCTCGATCATGACGCTGTGGGCGCAAGAGCCAAGTTTTTCAAATACTACCGGTACTGCAAAGTTTGAAGCAGTTGCGCTCAATGGGTTTACTGGAAGCAACGGTACTGTTGTTACACTTTTGTTTAAGGCCAAAAAAGAAGGCACTGCAACGATTGAGATTCCGAGTGGGAGTGTCCTTGCCAACAATGGTGAAGGTACCAACGTACTCGATGCTCGCCAGAGTACCAAGGTAACGATTGGTCCTGCACGACAATCTACTGCAACACCTCCTGCCGATGCGCCTGTCGTACCACAAACTCCAGTATCCACTCATACGCTCAGTGTAGAAGAGCTTCCAAAAGCAGATCCATATACTCCTTATGCACAGTTCCGTATCACGACGTCGCTCACAGACCCGCTCCAGCAGTACGACATCCAGATCGACGACCTACCGCTCATCACCTGGCAAAACGACGGGACACATATCTTCCAGACACCACAGCTTGCGCGAGGGACACACCTTATCAAGTTCAAGACAATCACCCCAGAAGGAGACCTGTTGACTGCATTTGCTGACTTTACTACCAAGAACCTCAACCAGCCAACTATCACTGACTACCCAAACAACGTATTTTCTGGCGAGTACATCGTACTCAAAGGTATCACTGATCCGTTTACCAAAGTTGTCGTAACCACAACGAGAGTTCCTGCGCGATTCCCATTCTTTGCGCGTATCACTGGTGTAAATCCTGATACACGACCAACAGACGCGTCTACAGTTGCAAATGAAAAAGGCGAGTTCAATTATATTTCCCCAGACAAAGTATCTTCTGGTACATACTCACTCTACGCACGTGCGGTTTCTGATAGTGGACTTCAGAGTTCACCGACAACACCGATCCGTATCGTGGCGCACGACGATGTGTTCTCACGAGTTACACTGTGGCTCACCAACACACTCTCGCTTATCATCCCGCTTATCGCACTTCTCTTTGCGCTCTTCTTTATCATCATCTATACCCTTGCCAAATATAAACGCTTCAAGAAGCGTGTCGCAGCAGACCTTCTCGTCGGAGAAAGTGATGTTCGCAAAAAGTTTCAAGCGATCGACGCAGATCTCGAAGAGTACGCACGACTTCTCCTTAAGTCACACTCTACACAACACTTGACCGAAGCAGAACGCACCGCGCTCATGCAGATCAAGCAAGATATCGTCCGTACACAAGACTCAGTAAGTAGTACAATCAAAAAGACGCAAGACGCAATCATTAGCTAACTCATACTAAAACCCTCACCTTAAAAAGTGAGGGTTTTAGTTACTGACTTCGCTTTGTGATTTCTTGGGTGATGTGTTCGATAAATGAATCTGTGTTTAATGTAAGCTTTTCACCAGAGCGAAGTTCGATGCTATGCGTACCAGATTCAATTTCTTTGTCTCCGATCACAATGAGATAAGGAGTGCGCATTGCTTTTGCAGCATAGATACGTTTACCGAGCGAGTTTGCGTCGTCGTAGACAGTTGTGCGGATACCGTGCGCACGGAGCGTTTGTTTGAGTGTGTGCGCTGCATCAGCGTGCGTGTCTTTGACCGGGATGAGGGCGACCTGTACTGGTGCAAGCCATGTCGGGAACACACCACCAAAGTGCTCGATGAGAAATCCAATAAATCGCTCATGTGTACCAAGTGGTGCGCGGTGGATACATAGTGGTGTCTTTTGCTTGCCATCGCGATCGGTGTAGGTGAGTCCAAACCGTGCAGGGACCGCAAAGTCTACTTGGTTGGTTGCAAGTGTAAACTCTCGTCCGATGGCGCTCCATACTTGTACATCGATCTTGGGTCCATAAAATGCAGCTTCATTTGCAACTTCAACAAACGGGATACCTGACTCTATCAGGACGTTGCGGACCATTGCTTCAGTCTTTTCCCAGAGTTTTGGTTCGTCGACGTACTTTTTGCCAAGTTGTGATTTGTCGTGGAGCGAGAGACGCATGACATATTTGTCGATGCCAAATATCTTGAAATACTGGAGGTAGAGTTCGTTTACTTTGCGGAACTCTTCTGCAAACTGCTCTTCACTACAGTAGATGTGCGCATCGTTCATCTGGAGTGATCGGACTCGCATGAGTCCAAAGAGTTCACCACTTTTTTCGTGGCGGTAACAGGTGCCGTACTCAGCCAGGCGAAGCGGGAGATCGCGATAGCTCTTGGGCTCGGCCGCAAAGATCTTGTGGTGGTGCGGGCAGTTCATTGCCTTGAGATAGTATTTGCCACCTTCGTACTCCATCGGAGGGTACATTGAGTCTTCGTAGTAGGGGAGGTGTCCCGAGGTTAGGTACATGGATTCTTTGGCAAGGTGTGGTGTGCGGACACGACTGTACTCTTGGGCAAACTCTGATTCTTTGGCGAGCTTTTCGAGCTCTTCGATCATGGCAGCACCATTGGGAAGCCATAGAGGAAGTCCACCACCTACCATCTCATCAAATGCAAAGATAGAAAGTTCTTTGCCGAGTTTGCGGTGGTCGCGTTTCTCAGCTTCAGTACGGTTCTCAAGGTATGTAGCAAGCTCTTCTTTGGTTGCAAATGCGAGTCCGTAGATGCGCGTGAGCATCGGGTTTGCCTCATTGCCACGCCAGTATGCACCAGCGATACGATCAAGTTTGAAAGACTCAGGATCTATAGTCGAGAGATCGTCGATGTGTCCACCACGGCACAGATCAGTAAATGCTCCCATAGTATAGAGCGTGATTGATTCACCGCGATCTACTATCTCATTGATGAGCTCTGTTTTGAACTCATTTCCTTTGTAATAGGTGAGTGCTTCTTCTTTGGAAACCTCTTTGTGTGTGACTGTTTTCCAGGTAGGCAGGAGCTGTCGCATTTTTGCCTCTATCTTGGGCATATCATCAGCTCCGACAGGTGTAGAAAACTTGACATCATAGTAGAAACCGTCGTCTACTGAAGGCCCAAGGGTGAGCTGTGCGTCAGGGTAGAGCTCCATAACTGCAGCGCCGAGTAGGTGCGCCAGAGAGTGTCGTTGGTTTGCGAGTTGTTCGGGGGTCATAGAACAGACTATAGCATTCTTTTTAAGCTTATAAAAGATAAAAAATAGCTCGTTATTCAACATATAAATAGGTCAAATAACGAGCTATGGATTCTTTAAAAATTATTCATCAATGCAATGGCGAATTCTTTACCGATTGTCTTTGCCTCCTCGATCACATAGGGAAGAGCGTATTGCTGTGCCGTGTTGATCTTCTTTTCCACTTCATCTATCGGTAACCAGTTTCTTTTTGAGATTTTTCCGTCAGTGTCAGTAGAAAGTTGGCCATCAAAATTTGCAATAAGAACAGAGATTTTGTAATGCCTCTCTTTGCGTGTTGAGCTGAACTCAGCACCGAAGCAAAATTTTGCTGAATGGGCTACGAGACCAGTTTCTAGCGGAAACTTTCTTTTAACAGTATCTAACCATTTTTCACCAGCGAGCATTTTGCCTGCAGGGGCTTTCCAGGTATTGTCGGAATTGAACATGCTATATTCGCTTATAAGCAGCATTTCCGCAGAACCTTTTTCATTGATTCTTATTGCAAACATTGCAATTGAAACTGAAATATTATCTCCTACACGTAAGTTTGCAGCATCTCCCTCATCAATTTTCTGAAGGATTTTTGGCTGAGTTGCATTGCGTACCATTTTTCATGTTTTTTGTGTAAAAATACAATATCGTATTTATTTCTATTATAACAAATATATTTCTATTTGTCAATAGAAACTCTTTCTTTAGGATGGAAACATGAGAGCTTGTTTACTTTTTTGAGCCGTTAGGGTATAGTAGAGTCACTATGGTAGTACGAATGAGACACACCCGCGCGCATACGGCAAATCGCCGTTCACATCACGCGCTCAAACCACTTGCCCTCTCTACAGACACGGCAGGCACTCCGCACATCCGCCACAAGGCAACACTTGATGGTATGTACAAAGGCCGCTCAGTAAGCAAGGACCAGGTCAAAAAAGTCGTCAAAAAGCAAAAGAAAGCAAAGAAATAATCATCTAACATCTTGTTCTTTATGGCAAACCGGCACCTTTCACGATCAATAGTTCTCCAAGCACTCTTTGAGTGGGACTTTATGGGTAAACCCGAGGATTTGAAAGCGATCATCGATCGCGACACTGCTGAGTTTGCACCAGGACACAGTGATCAGGCATTTATCTATACACTTGCAGAGCTCGTACAGCGCAAACTCACCATCATCGACGACATCCTCACCAAAGCTGCTCCAGAGTGGCCTCTTGAAAAGATCTCAAACGTTGATCGCAACATCTTGCGCATGGGGCTCGCAGAGCTTCTCTTTGGTGATCGAGAACAGGTTCCTCCCAAGGTTGCCATCAATGAAGCGATTGAGCTTGCCAAGACGTTTGGTGGTGAGAACTCAGGCAAGTTTGTAAACGGCGTGCTCGGTGCGGTGTACAAAGAAATCGGCGAGCCGGGCAAAGAACAAACAAGCAAGCCTCGCGCTCCAAAATCCAAAGAACCAGAAGAACCGATCGATATCTCCAAGCTTCCTGTGGAAGCAAAAGGTGGTGGTATCGTGCACGCACGTCATGAGGGTGCGGACTATGTCGCACTTGTACACGATGTGTTCGGGTACTGGACACTCCCCAAGGGTGGCATGGAGGACGGTGAGATAATTGAGCAAACTGCAAAACGTGAGATAGAAGAAAAACTCGGCATCACAGTTGAACTCGGTCCAGAGCTCGGTGCGATCGAGTACGTCGCATCTCATCCAGAAAAGGGGAAGCTTCTCAAAAAGGTTGTGTTTTATCTCGCGTCAGCACCATACCAAGAACTCGATCTACACACCAACGGCGGACTCGACAAAGCGCAATGGTTTCAGCTACACGAGGTAGTTGACTTAACTATCTACGATGATATATTGCCGCTAATCGCAAAAGCGATTGAAAAGATTACTAGCAAGTAAGTTGCAGATTGTAGACTAGGATACTAGTCGATAATCTCCAATTTATCTAACCGTATTTTATTATGAAAGAAAAAGACTTTGCGCCATTTGAACAATCTCTCGGCATCACGTTTACCAACAAAGATATCCTCAAGCACGCATTTATCCATCGGTCATACATCAACGAAAATCCCAAGAGTGGACTTGAGCACAACGAGCGACTCGAGTTTCTCGGAGATGCGGTTATCGAACTTGTGGTGACAGATTATCTGTTTCGCAACTACCCGACCAACCACGAGGGTGACCTCACCGCGTACCGATCGGCACTAGTCAACGCAGTCATCATGGGTGAAGTTGCAGGTGCGCTTGGAATGAACGACTATCTCCTCCTTTCAAAAGGCGAACAAAAAGACACCGGACGTGCACGTCAGACAATCCTTGCCAACACGTACGAATCATTTGTGGGCGCACTCTATCTTGATCAGGGGTACGATGTGTGTGATACGTTTGTGAAGCAAACACTTCTCGTCAAACTCGACGACATCATCAAAAACAAGTCATGGAAAGATCCTAAGAGTCGCATCCAAGAGGAAGCGCAAGATCGTGTCGGCGTGACCCCGTCATACAAAGTCGTCGCAGAGACTGGTCCTGATCATGACAAAAACTTCACCATCGGCATATTCTTTGGAGAGAAGAAAATCGCAGAAGGAAAGGGGAGA
Source organism: uncultured Candidatus Saccharibacteria bacterium (assembly GCA_964441495.1). Classification (GTDB taxonomy): domain Bacteria; phylum Patescibacteriota; class Minisyncoccia; order Phycocordibacterales; family UBA9973; genus UBA4124. The sequence continues at coordinate 119,229 of CAYTXV010000001.1, read as the reverse complement.
AGTAAACAGGAGGCAGAGCAGGCAGCAGCCCAAAACGCCCTTGAAATCAAAGGGTGGAAATAGGCTTGACTTTTTTATACAAATGGTGTATAATGTGTTTAGAAAATAATTACAGTAACCATAAACCATTTTGTAATGAAAAAGTTCCTTGTCGTTTGTTTTGCTTTGATTTTGATTATTTCTACGCGATTGTACGCCCAACCTGGGATGTTCAGGTTAAGTACTATCGACAGTACGAACCTCATGTCCGAATCTGGACTGCAGACGATCAAAAGTCTCTGCCATACTGTACCCGAAATCGTGCTTCAAAATATGAAGTACGAGAGGATAAAAAAGTACAAATCAGACCGGTGGTATACATACTACTACGCTGATCGTAGGCCTGATGTTCATGCTCCAGTAAAAGGAGAGCTTATGCTTTCCTACGGAGGAAAGTATTTTTATTCCGTAACAGAGCATGCCTTTGTTGCTAAATACAGTAGTCCGTACGCGGCCACTGAAAAAAAGGCCAAGAATAAAGAAACCCTCAGAAATATCGCTAATTCACCAACCGGTCAGATGATGATAGGTGCAGCGACTCAAATGATTCAAAGGGGAATCCAAACTGTCTTCAATCAGCGGTAACAGTAAAGCAGTAGAAAATGTCTAAGCGTTCACGATAAGTGGACGCTTTTTTATTTGTCCAAGGTGGTATACTTGTACAATCATGCGTCTCCAGCACATCGAGATTGTCGGATTCAAATCATTTGCAAAAAAGAGTAGTCTTGCGTTTACTGCCCCAGTAACCGCAGTCGTCGGACCCAACGGTTCGGGTAAATCAAACGTGGTTGAAGCGTTTCGCTTTGTGCTTGGGGAGCAATCAATGAAAAGCATGCGCGGCAAAACTGGTGCCGATCTCATCTTCCGTGGGTCAAACGGTGCAGCCAAGCTTGCACGTGCATCAGTCTCTATCACGTTTGACAATCGTGACAACGTGTTTGCCTTTCCGCTTCGTGAAGGTGAGTCTGGTGAACATTCTCCGGTACTGTTCGATACGATTACATTTACCCGAGAACTCTTTGCTGATGGGACAAGTAAGTACCTCATGAATGGTACTGAGATCAGACTCAAGACAATGATCGAGCTCCTCTCGTCGGTCAACATTGGCGCATCGAGTCACCACATTATCTCTCAGGGTGAAGCTGACAGTATCTTGCGCGTCAACCCGCGCGAGCGACGCGAGATGCTCGAAGAAGCGCTCGGGCTCAAGATCTATCACTACCGCATCAAAGAAACCGAATCTAAACTCATCAAAAGCGCTGATACGCTCAAAGAAGTCCAGTCGCTTCGCCGCGAACTTGCGCCGCATCTTACTTTCCTCAAAAAGCAGGTTGAAAAGATAGAAAAGGGTAAATCAATCCGGACCGAACTCGAAGGTGTCCTCGTACAATACCTTGCCACCGAAAAGATGCTCCTTGAACAAGAAGAAGCACGTCTCAGTAGCGCGATACAACTATTGCAGCACAAAAAGTCAGATCTCGAGCAGGCGCTCACATCACTTCCTCAAGAAGTCACAGGAGAGCACACACAGTCTATCGTCGCTGCACGCAAGGTACTCGACACACTCAGAGACAAACGTCGCCAAATCGAAAATCGCATCGGTAGACTCGAAGGGATGATCGAAGTCGAGCGCAGGCTTGTCCATGAACACAAGGCGCCCGAAGGTCCAAGTGTTACATTTGCACCAACTGAGTACACGCAGCTCCTCGGCGATCTTGAGCACTTTGTACACGTACTTGCCCAGGCACAATCAATGGAGGATGTCTCACGTGCGCGTGAGACGATTGAGGTGCTCCTTGCCTCACTGCGCGCTCGACAACCACAAGAGAGTAGAGCCCATACGGGAGCACCTGCAAACAACCTTGCAGACATTGCGCTTGAGCTTGAGGATCTACAGCGTGAGCTTGGTGCGATCGTCCAAGACGAACAAAGAGTGCTACACGAGATAACTTCACTCGAGCAGGCTCGCGAGGATCATGTGCGCACGCAGCAGAGCGCTGTGGCAGCACGGTATCAGATGCAGGGGGAGCTCACTGAGTGCAATGCAGAGCTCCATATCCTCTCGGCAAGCCACAGTACCTGGATGGCGCGCAAGGAAATCTTTGATACGGAACTCAAGGAAGCAGCGATACTGTTTGGTCCGCAGTTTCTCCACACACTTCGCGCAACAGCTCCAGTGCCAGAGCTTAACCTGCACGAACTCAAACGCACGATCGATAGACTCAAGATCCGTCTGGATGAACACGCAGGTATCGGACACGATGTCGTGAGTGAGTACGAGAGTGCTGTTGAGCGTGATGCATTTCTCTTGCGAGAAGTTGCCGATATCGAAAGTAGTATCCGCAATCTCGAGACACTCATCATCGATCTCAAAAAGGTCCTCGACGACAAGTTTACAAGCGGTGTTGCGATCATCAACGAACGATTCAGCGAGTTCTTCAAAACCATGTTTGGTGGAGGAGGTGCATTCCTCTCGATCACTACAGAAAAGCGTCGCAAGAAAAAGGGTGAAGAAGACCTTGAGCTCGATATACAAGAAGATGAACAAACAGACGAGCGATTTATGGAGCGTGGTATCGAGGTACATGTGAGTCTCCCCGAAAAGAAAGTAAAAGAGCTCACCATGCTCTCAGGAGGCGAACGCTCACTTGTTTCTATTGCACTTCTCTTTGCGATCAGTCAGGTCAATCCACCACCATTTCTCGTGCTTGACGAGACTGATGCAGCACTCGATGAAGCAAACTCTCGTCGCTATGGGGAGATGGTCGAGCGCCTCAGTGAGTACTCACAGCTCATCGTCGTCACTCACAACCGTGAGACGATGTCTCGCGCCAATGTCCTCTATGGTGTCACGCTCGGTTCTGACGGTGCGTCCAAACTTCTCTCGATCAAGTTTGATGAGGCGGTAAAGGTGGCGAAGTAGTATTGACTTTTATATAAATAAGTGTATAGTGTGAAAAACTATACAAAATGAAAAAGTTAAAAAAAGAATATTTACGATCAAAACTCGATCTTTCAGTTGCTGTCACCAAGAAACATAGTGAGGATTGGGAAGTAGTTCTTGATCCAAAAATTGAAGACACAGTAGCATTATTGCAGTGTCATGGATTCCAAACAGTGATGTCTTGTGAAGGGCACTGTCCTCCGTACAAAAAAGTGGACACGTTTAGGTTGTTCTACCCGTATGTTCAGATAGAACTAATTCACAACACAGTTTTTCATCTTGAGGGAAAAACCCCGAGGTTGGAAACAGTATCAGGAGATCCTTTCAAAAATTTTTCAAAAGCAAAAGAGTTAATTACAGAATTTAATTTTGTAAGGCATCCATATTTTGAAGAACATCTTGAAATGGATATAGTTCTTGCTCAGGGAAGTAGTTTGCTTACCTCGCTTGAACTCGATGAGGCGCTCAAAAAACATTGGGGGATAAAGGCGCTCATATGTGACAAAGGGGTGCCTGGCTTGTTTGCAATGCCACAAGAATTTCTCAATGATCCTTTCAGGAAAAAATTCCTCAAAAGAACACAACATCAGATGAATCTGTTTACCAAATTTCTTGAATGGAAGTATCTGCATCAGTTTGATGAGGAGTAAAAGTAAGTCTATGCATTTAATTTATACTAAGCCTTACTTTCAAAACTACCTCAAGCTTTCGATTCGAATTTTTCAGAAACAATATCCAAAAAGTGTTTCATATGCTGAACATGAAGATTGGCAAAATTTCTTGCAGATTCTAAAAAGTGCAAATGTTTCCAAGATGCTTATTTATGAAGAAATGTATATTGGAAATATGTTTGTAAAATACGGACACGCATTAATTACTGAAAATTCCCCATCAGAAGAACAGGTAAAGCAGAGGCATCGAGTTTTGGAAGAAATTATCATTTAACACCCTCTATGAAGCTTTGGGGGTGTTTTTATATAAAGATTTGAAAGCGCGAAAATATATGGTATATAATGAAAAAAACTAAACTAAATATTTTATGATAGTTTATGCAAACCCAAGCACGGGCTTAACCCAATCTTCTGGAGCTCAAAGTTTTTGGGCTGAAAACAATGAAGCTATCAAACTTTTGGAAAAAATACAAAAAAGAGAGGTAGAGTGTTCCTTCTGTAAAGAACTTGCAGTCGGATTAAATCTTTCTGGTCAACCTGTGTGTGATATTCCAGGAAATCATCCAGAAGAAGATTCAGCGGTAGCCTAACAGTAGCAGTACAATTTCTCCTTAATTAAGGAGAAATTTTTCTTTTATCACTTCTTCAAGTTTGATACCTCTCGATGCTTTTAGGAAAACATACATATCATCTAAATCAAGTGTGTTGACATATGCTCGTGCAGTAATCGAGTCTGAGAAAAATGAAAATGTGTACATATCTTTATACATACCAAATCTCGGTCCAACACAAATCACTCTATCGTTTGGGTCTTGAGACTTTTGTACAAACTCCAATATCTCTTTGTGAACATCTGCTTCGACATCTCCCATTTCTAGCATATCGCCAAGTATAAGCACCCTTTTTCCTGGTACTGATGAAGAAACAAAATCTTGCAGCGCAAGTTTCATACTTGAAGGGTTGGCGTTGTAACAATCAAGGATAACGGTAGTGCTACCTTGTTTGATGATCTGAGATCGTTTGAGGGATGGAACGTATTCTTCGAGAGATTTTTTGATGTGAGCTATATCTACACCAAAGTATTCCCCTAAACTGATGGCAGCAAGCATATTGTCTTCGTTGTATGTACCAAAAAGTTGTGAATAAATAGGAATACTATCATATATGCCTGATGCAAATAACTCAGAAGTACTCATCCATTGTTTTGTCGGATATAAATATTGTTCAGGTGAGGTGCTGTCTTGTACCAAGTCAGACAACGTCTTGTTCACAAATATCACAGCAGTATTCTTTTTTGCCCATTCATATATTTCAGCATTTGCCTTGCGGACACCTTCAAGAGTTCCGAATCCTTCTAAATGATCCGCACCATTGTTTGTTACTAGTACATGTGTGGGTTCGACAATTTCCAGCAGGTTCGTATGTTCGTGTGGGTGGTTTGCCCCAATTTCAATGAGTGCTATTTGTGTTTGTTCTCGTATACCAAGCAAGGTTAACGGAACACCGATATGGTTGTTGAGGTTATCTTTTGTTGTGTGGACTGTGTACTTTTGTGAAAGGGTGGCAGCGATGAGTTCTTTGGTCGTTGTTTTACCATTAGAACCACCAACAACAATAACAGGAATAGTAAATGTTTTTCGATGAATATGTGCGATATCTTGAAGTGCGCGAAGTGTATCTTGAACAACGATACAGGAATCATTTATTTTATAATTTGCATCGTCAACGATTACCCAAGAAGCACCCTTATCAAGGGCTTCTTGCGCATAGGCATTTCCATTAAACGAGTCTCCCTGAAGTGCAAAAAAAATATCTCCCTGAGCAATGGTCCTGGTGTCCGTCGACACTGAGAAGTTTTGGTTTTTGACCAGACTATATAGGGTGTAGCTGTCGCTCATGTGCCTATTATGGAACAGATTGCTTTTTTTTCAAAAAGCTATAGGATTGCCTCAAATAGCACTATCAGCATGAATATCGACAATCAAATAAAACAAGTATTACGTAAAGGGGGAAGTATCCTTATCGGAGATCGCTACAAAGTATTTGTGGTTTCGTATGTAGTAGATGATGCAGAAATCGCTCGTTTTGAGTGGACAGCTGGTGTTCGTCACGCACTAGTATGCCTTGTTGCAAAAGTACTTGATCTTCCGAGACTCAAAGAGCAAGCTGATCAGGTATACAAACCCGTATCTCCTATTACTACGACACAAGAAGACATGTTTTTGTCTAACAGCTTCACACAGATCAATCTTGATGGTGAGCTGCTTAAAGTCACCTATCAGACACACAAACTTACTTCGCTTGGAGATATACCTGGCGAACGTGTTGTAGAAGTTTCTGGCAGTTCTTTGCAAGAAGTGTTTGATCAGTTACTCATCACCAAACCGTTACGTACATGAAACCTGAGCTATCGCTCGGGTTTTTTCTTTATAAATTCATCGCTTATACCCATGCGCAAGGGCAAGGGCGATGATGCGCTGGGCACCGCGCTCGGTGAGCGCGCGGCGTGCTTCGGCGATAGTTGCACCGGTCGTTATCACGTCGTCGATGATGATGTATGTTGTGTGTGGATCGAGCGCTCTCGTGCAGCGCATCGAGTCTTTCACATTGGTGAGGCGTTCATGTTTGCCGCAGCGTGCTTGGGGAAGTGTAAATCGTGATTTGTAGAGGAGGTGTTGTACACGCGCATGCTTGATATGCTTGCACCACCATAGAGCAAGGAGTGCAGATTGGTTGTAGCCACGCTCACGAAACCGTTTCGGACTTCCTGGTATAGGGACGAGGGCGATAGTTTTGTGATCGGCAAGGAGTGCCGTGATCCTAGGGACTGCTGCGCGCGCAAGTGCTCGAGCTACCTCGCTCTTTCTATAGTACTTGAGCTCCCAGATAGCTTTCCAAACGATACGGGTCCTGTAGTGGTAGAGCGCGATATCTGGAGCAGGAAGCCTGGGGGCAGGTGGGAGCTGCGAGATACACGCACCACACAGCGCGCTTCCAGGACGACCACAGACACTACAGTGTTCGGGGAACAAAAGTTGCCCAATCCATGACCCCATAGGAAATATCCAGATATGCTTTATACTAGAGCTATATGGACAGTATACTCGGTAGTCTCAAATCCGCACTCAGTGGTATCTTTGGCAAGGCGCAAGACAACACAGCAGTCGGCATCGACATCGGTTCATCATCGATCAAGGTGGTTGAACTCAAACGTGAAAACGGTCGCGCAATCCTTTCGACATACGGCGCACTTTCACTTGGACAGTACAAAGAAGGTGGCGCGCTTGGCGAGATTGTTTCGCTTGATGTCGATACTACAACCAAAGCACTTCTTGATGCACTCAAAGAAACAAACATTCAGAGCAAAAACGTTGTGGTCGGTATCCCGTCGATCTCATGTATTATTTTCATCTTGCAGCTTCCTGCAGCTGTCGAAGAGGCAAGCTTGCCACAAGTGATCCCGACAGAATCCAAAAAGTTTATCCCTGTTCCTATCGAAGACGTCTCGCTTGACTGGTATGTCATCCCACGACGTGAGGACTCAGGTGTCGCATCTCGAGTTGTTGCAGAAAGTGGTGGGGAAGCAACTATGTCAGTGCTTGTTGTTGCAACACTTAACGAGACACTTATCAAATACACTGAGGTCATGCAAAAAGCAGGACTCCCGACAGACTCACTTGAGATCGAGATCTTTAGTCATATCAGATCAGTACTTACCCGTGAGCTGTTCCCAGTGCTTATCATCGATATCGGTGCATCAAAGACGAAACTTACTATCGTTGAGCATGGTATCGTCGAGACGTTCCGCCTCGTCAATCGAGGAAGTCATGATATGACCACTGCGATCGCGCACGCACTCGAAACCAATTTTCAAAAAGCAGAAGAATACAAAAAGCAGTTTGGCCTTATCCCGTCTCCGGAGCACCCCACGGTTGCAGATATCATGAAGACGCAATTTGCGACTATCTTTCAAGAAGCAAATACCAACATCCTCGCATACGAAAAGCGCTACAACAAAAACATTGGCAAAATCATCTTTACAGGAGGTGGTGCGATGACCAAGGGACTACTCGAATACGCACGAGAGAGCTTTGCCGCTGAGCTCACTATCGCAGACCCGTTTGCAAAAGTAGATGCACCAGTGTTTCTCGCGGGTGTACTCAAGACAACGGGCCCAGAGTTTTCGATTGCACTTGGACTTGCACTCAAAAAGTTTCAATAAGTAAGCAATCTGTGCAAAACACTATTGCATCTATACAAGCACTCCTTGTATACTTGATGCATCAATGGAACCAATGATGCCGACATCGTTTATCCCAAAGCGCCCAGTAAGCACTGAGCCTGTGTCTGCACCGCGCCCAAAATCGCATGTGGTTGGGATCTTGTCACTTCTTGCGTTTGTAGCAGTGCTTGCAGCCGGGGTTTCATATGTTGGTGTGCGCCTCTATCAAAAAAACGTGCTCGCTCAGAAACAAAAAGCTGATCTACAGATCAACGAAGCTCGCAAAGGTATCGGCACAGAGTTTCTCGCAGACATGAAGCGACTCGATGCTCGTATCAATGCAGCAAAACAAACAATCGGTAGCCATATCGTTGTCTCTCCTATCTTTGCAGCACTCGAACAAACAACACTTCGGTCGGTTCAGTACAAAACGTTTAGTTATGCATTTGCCCCCGATCAATCAACCAAAGAAACAGTTGTTCGTGTTACTTTGACCGGAACCGCAAAAGCGTATGCAACCATTGCGCTTCAGTCTGACTCATTTACACAAAACACACTTATAAAAAACCCTGTCTTTTCAAATCTCACCATCGATGAAAAGACTAATGATGTTAACTTCAAGCTGACATTTGACGTCAATCCCGCGTCTTTGTCATATGAAGCATTTATCGCAAGCCTCGGACGTCAGGGTGCTGTAACAAATATATGAAATACTTTTTCTCACTACTTCTCATAGCGGTATCGATTACGACATTTATCGTGCTCATCAAACCTGAGTACGATACATTGCAAGAAAATCGCCAGGCACTTGCAACCGCACAAGCAAACCTCGAAACCGCAGCAAAGCTTGCACGATCTCGTGACGAACTATTGCTCAGGTACAACAGTATCAGCAAAACTGATCTCGACAACCTGAAGACACTCCTTCCAGACTCTGTCGATAACATCAGACTCATCATTCAGATTGATTCTCTCGCCAAAAAGAACGGACTTTCTTCGCTTCGAAATGTTGACTATCAAACAGATCAAGGTGCAAGTACGACAGGTGTGCAAGACCCAGCAGCTCCAAAGCGTCCATATGGAGAGTTCGTCATCTCGTTCCAAATCTCTGGGCAATACAAAAACTTTCTTGCATTTCTCTCTGATCTCGAACAGAACCTTCGCCTTGTGGATGTTACGAACATAGAGTTTGCACCCGCAAATCAGGGTGTCCAACAGAGTGCTGCGACCAGTATGGCGTACAAGGTCACATTAAAAACGTATTGGTTAAAACAATAGTATGAGTAAAAAAGTCAAAATCTTTGCTATCGTCGGGATCGTGCTTGCTGCAATCATTGCAGGAGTAACTTTTCTAGGTGGATCAGGTAGTCAACCTTCAAGTCCTGCAAACAGTAGTGGTATTGCGTCTTCTGTAGAGCGTGCAGCAGGAGTGCCGATACCGCAAGCAAGTAGTGCGCCAAGTGAGTTTTCGATACTACTCTCAACTATCAGCAGTATCAGTATCGATACGACTCTCTTTACAAATAGCGCATATCGAGCGCTTCGTGATTACCCCATCACACTCGGGGTAGATACCAAAGGTCGCCCAAACCCATTTGCGCCGATTGGTGTGGACTCTGGTGCGATCAGTGGGATTGCGCCAGTAACACAGGTACAGTTTGATACGATTCAGCCAGCAAAGGTTACTGCAACAACCGCAGAGTTTGGTGCACAAGGCATACTGAGCAATGCAGAAACCGCAACTGTTGTGTTTGAGTACGGCACAAACGACCTCCTTGGTTCTGCAACAGCACCAGTACCACTGGGCAAAAACGGTACGGTGTTGTACCGGGTTACCGATCTTGCTCCCGCAACGACATACTATGTACGCGCTGTGCTTGCACAAGGGTCGATCACTGTTCCTGGGAACATCATGACATTTACCACACTTGCTCGGTAACATGTTTCTCGACTTTCTCCTCTCACAAAACACCATCACTGAGTTGCAGTACAACAAAGTGATGACAACACTCGATACCGAGTTTGCTGGTGATCTCACCAGAGCGCTTCTTTCTGTAGGTATTTCCGAAGACGCTATCACTGCCGCAAAGGCTGAATTTTATAAGATCCCATATCAAAAGGTAAATGTTCACGCGCTCACACCTGACATCGTCAAATACATCGAAGAGAGCGCTGCAACACACTACAAATTTGTTCCGATAGGATTTGCAGATGGCGTGCTTTCGATTGGAGTAACTGAACCCGAAAACATCGAAGCGATGAATGCGCTTCAATTCATCTCCGTCAAACTTTCTGTTCCGTTTAAGGTATTTCTCATCTCACATAGTGACTATCTCCAGGCTATCGAAGTGTACAAAGGTGTCAGCACCGAAGTCGAAAAAGCGGTTGATGACCTCAACGATGAGCTTGAGCGTGCCAACAAAGAAGTCGCCCAAGGCAAGGGAGATATCATCAAAGACGCTACAAAAGCAGGAGATGCAAAGATCGTCGAAGACGCACCAATCATCAAAATCGTTTCAGTCATCATCAACCACGCAGTTGAAGGTGGTGCATCTGACATCCACATCGAAAACAACGGGGAACAGGTCAAAGTTCGCTATCGCGTTGACGGTACGCTTCATACGACACTTGTACTACCACTTAACACATTTGACGGTATCATTGCTCGTGTCAAGATCCTCTCCAAGCTCCGTCTCGACGAGAAGCGCAAACCGCAAGACGGCTCATTCTTTACAATGATCGAAGGACGCAAGATCGAGTTTCGTGTATCGACATTTCCTGCATACTTTGGTGAAAAGATCGTGATGCGTATCCTCGACTCTGAGCGCGGTATCCGCAAGATCGACGATCTCGATATGGCACCACAGCAGCGCGAGATGATTCGTCGCGCACTCACACGTCCATATGGACTTATCCTCATCTCGGGGCCAACAGGTTCTGGTAAATCAACAACCCTTTACTCGATGCTCAATGACATCGATCGCGAAAGTGCTAACGTCGTCTCACTCGAAGACCCGGTCGAATACCAAATACCCGGTGTAACCCAGTCGCAAGTGCTTCCCGAGATCGGTTATACATTTGCAGCAGGACTCCGCTCTATCCTTCGTCAGGACCCCAACATCATCATGGTGGGAGAAATCCGCGACAAAGAAACTGCGGAGCTCGCAATCCAAGCAGCGCTCACTGGCCACATCGTGCTCTCGACGATTCACACCAACAACTCTATAGGTATCGTCCCACGTCTCGTCGATATGGGTATCGATCCATACCTTATCGCGCCGACACTGGTGCTTGCCATGGCGCAGCGTCTCGTCAGACGAGTGCATCCAAGTGCGCGTCACGAGGTACCTATCGATGAAGCTACACGCGCATTTATCGACCAGCAGTTTGCAGACCTCGATCCACAAACCAAAGCGTCACTCGATATCCCAACCAAGATGTACGAGTTCAAACCATCTTCAGAGGCACCCTCTATGACACGAGGCCGTATTGCAGTGTTTGAAATGTTTGAGGTTGACAAGGATATCCAGCAAGTGATCCTCAAAAACCCAGTAGAACAAGAGATTTATAAAGTATGTCGAGCAAAAGGCATGACGACACTGCGCGAGGATGCACTCCTGAAGGCACTCAAGGGTGATGTTCTCATGCAAGAGGTCTACGGACTATAGACGGATACAGGGGAAGCAGAGTATACTAAGGCGTATGGATGCAAATACAAAAACTATTTTAATTGTTGATGACGACAGTTTCTTGCTCGACATGTATGCCATGCGCTTCTCTCAAGAGAAATATGACGTACAGACTGCAAGTAATGCTGATCAAGCGCTCGAGAAACTTCGTGGAGGACTTGTTCCTGATATCATGCTCCTTGATGTGGTGATGCCTGGGACAGACGGATTTGAACTCCTTGAAAAGATAAACGCAGAAGGTCTCGCAAAGTCTACTATCAAGATTTATCTTTCAAACCTTGGGCAAGACCAAGATATCGCTCGTGGCAAGTCACTCGGCGCAGCAAGTTATATCGTCAAAGCAAACGCTACACCAAGTGAGGTCGTCGCTCACGTGCAAGAAGTCATAAACCAACATGGAGTATAAAAAGACGTTTGAAGAATTGATTGAGACACTCATCCGAGAAGATGGTTCAGATCTGCATCTTTCGACTGGGCGGTTCCCAGCAGTGCGCGTCAACGGCGAGCTTATCTTTCTCATGAACAGGCAAGCTCTGACGCAAGCTGACATGGAGGGCATCATCCAGGCTATCTTGAGTCCTGAGCACTACAAACACTTTGTCGATACTCAAGAGCTTGATTTTTCGTACGAATACCAAGGACACATTCGATTGCGCGGCAACGTCTTTGTACAACAAAACAAATACTCGATGGTGCTTCGACTTATCCCCCATGTCAAAACACTCCAAGAGCTCAATCTGCCACCAATCCTTGCTGAGTTTGCACGCAAGCGACAGGGGTTTTTCCTTGTAGTTGGTCCTGTGGGGCAAGGTAAAAGCGCGACAATGTCATCGATGGTTGGCGTCATCAATGAAGAGCGTGCAGCACACATTCTCACGATCGAAGATCCTGTTGAGTACGTGTACGAACCCAAAAAGGCAATCATCGATCAGCGCGAAGTCGGTATCGATACCGCAAGTTTCGAAGCAGGGCTCCGCGGAGCATTTCGCCAAGACGTCAACGCTATCCTTATCGGCGAGATGCGAAATCCAGAAACAATCGCTGCTGCCGTCACTGCAGCAGAGACAGGACACTTGGTTCTCTCGACGCTTCACACCAACAACGCATCACAAACTATCGATCGTATCATCGACTCGTTTCCAGCGGCTCAGCAGGATCAGGTGCGTGTTCAGCTCGCGTCCTCACTCATCGGTATCTTTTCGCAGCGACTTGTGCCGCGCGTTGCTGGTGGACGTATCCCAGCATATGAACTCCTTATCAACACTCCTGCAGTTGCCAACCTCATCCGCGAGAAGCGTACCCATGAGATAGATATGGTGATCGAGACAGGGTTTGAACAGGGGATGGTCGATATGAACCGTTCACTCATCGAGCTCGTGCGCCAAGGTGAAATCACGATAGAGAACGCATACGCATACTCACTCAACCCCAAGAACCTTGAGCGCTTGCTATAATCAAATCTAACCTATGAATTTCAAATACCAAGCCATTACTACTGCAGGAGAGAAACGAGAAGGAGTGATCGAAGCGGTCAATCGTGACCTTGCTGTGGCAGGGCTCCAGCGTCGAGGACTCATCGTCACCAGTATCAAAGACGAAAAGGAGCAAAAGAAATGGTTTGAACTTTCTATCTACGAAAAGATCCCGATGAAGTCAGTCGTGATCCTCTCGCGACAAATCTCAACACTCTTTGATGCTCAGGTGTCTGCACTCAAAGCATTTTCACTCCTTGCGGACAATACTGAGAACAAACTGCTTGCTGGTAAACTCCAACAAATCGTCTCTGATTTGCAGGCAGGATCTGCTATCGCTGCAGCACTTGCCAAGCACCCTGATGTGTTCTCAGACTTTTATGTCAACATGGTCAAAGCCGGAGAGGAGAGTGGTAAGCTCACCCAGGTATTTGCCTACATGGCAGACTACCTCGATCGTCAGTACGCCCTCACGTCCAAGACCAAGCATGCGCTTGTGTACCCGGCGTTCGTCATCGGTATATTTATCGCAGTGATGATCCTCATGTTTACTGTTGTTGTTCCCAAACTCTCTGCGATCATCCAAGAGTCCGGACAAGATGTACCATTTTATACCAAGATAGTCATGGCAGTTTCAAGCTTCCTCGTGCAGTACGGGATATTTCTCTTGATCGGTGTCGTGATCCTCGCGGGTTATCTCATCAAACTCTCGCGTACCAAACGCGGTAAAGAAGTGCTCGATGAAGCACGTCTCGGCATCCCTGTTGTCGGCAACCTCTATCAGAAGCTTTACTTGGCGCGTATCGCTGACAACATGGACACGATGCTCTCATCAGGTATCCCGATCATCCGCGCGATAGAGATCACGGCAACTGTCGTTGGCAACAAGCGCTACCAAGCAGTGATGCTGGACGCCATGGAGTCTGTGAAGGCTGGTAAGCCACTCTCACAAGCACTCTCTGTGCACCCAACCGAGATCCCCAAGATCATGACGCAGATCATCCTCGTCGGTGAAGAAACCGGTTCGATGGGTTCTATCCTCAAAATGCTTGCAAAGTTTTATAACCGAGAAGTCGACGAAGCAGTCGATACACTCGTCGGACTCATTGAGCCGTTCATGATCATATCGCTCGGTGTGGGGGTTGGACTCCTCCTTGTCTCTATCCTCGTCCCTATCTACAACATCGCAAGTGGTATCAGCTAATCTCTGCAACATCATGAAAAAGAATTTTAAATTTAAAGGCGGTTTCACCCTCATCGAACTCCTCGTGGTGATCGCAATCATCGGTATCCTTGCGTCTGTGGTGCTTGCGAGCCTCAATAGTGCACGCAACAAGGGTGCTGACGCTGCCATTAAGTCAACATTTAGTCAACTGCGCACGCAAATGGAAAACTATTATGATACCAATAAAGATTATGGAACTGCAGATTGGTGTCAGGTTAGTTCTACTGGTAGCGTATTAGGAGGGTGTACCATCTTAAATGATCAAACCATACTTGCAATGCTTACAGACATGGCAAAGAGAAACGCAGAACCAGGTAATTTTGTTCGTATAAATATAACAACAACACCTACTTCCTCATACACTATTTATGGAGCAATTAAATCAGTATATCCCGGAGGCTGGTGCATAGATAGTAGTGGTAGAGCCCAAGCATATATTCAAAGACTTGATAATATGGCAATAAACTGCACGCGAGTAGAGCAGCCACCAAATACTTGTCCTCGAGCTGGGGTTTGTGAATAACTTCTAGGGATACCTGAAAGAATGCTATACTGTAAGGCGTTACAAAGACATTTGTAATAATCGATTATTATCAATTATCTTGATTAGATTTCATTTATGAAAAAGAATTTTAAAGGCGGTTTCACCCTCATCGAACTCCTCGTGGTGATCGCAATCATTGGTATCCTTGCGTCTGTGGTGCTTGCGTCACTCAACACTGCACGTGCAAAGGGTGCTGATGCAAACATCAAAGCAAACCTTGCAAACGCTCGTGCGCAGGCAGAGTTGTTCTATGATAACGGTACAACATCAACATATACCGGTGTGTGTACCGCTACAACCGGTGGAATCAAAGCATTAATAGCGGCAGCAGCAGTAACATCTCTTGGGAACTCAGCAACAGTTGCTACAGGTGCCACAAGTACAACTACACCCGTAGCTGTTTGTAATGACAGTGCTAGTGCATGGGCAGCAGCAGTACCATTAAAAACTGCACCAACAACATTCTACTGTGTAGATAGTACTGGTGCATCAAGAAATGGAACTATTGTTACAGCTAATCTTACCGCGTGTAACTAGTCAGGGCTATTTTTCGAATCTCAAAACAAAAAACACCCTTCGGGGTGTTTTTTGTTTTGGGGCGGTGATATACTTTGTGTTGTATGAAATCACCTTATCAAAAAGGCTTCACCCTCATCGAACTCCTCGTGGTGATCGCAATCATTGGTATCCTTGCGTCTGTGGTGCTTGCGTCACTTCGTTCTGCTCGCGACAAAGCAGCTGATGCAAACATCAAAGCAGGTCTTGCGCAAATCAGAACTGAAGGGCAGCTTTATAGTATCGATCAGGGGAGTTTTGGATCAGTCCCATACCCCAATACTGGTAATCCAGGAGGGTATTGCCCAGTTAACCTTAGTGCCGATGATAATATATTCCAAAAAGCAGCTTCTCCTCAGTCGGTCAAAATAAATCAGATTATTGCGGAAGCAAATAAGCAGTCAGGAGGAGCAGCAACACACATCTATTGGAATACTGCGTGTACTAGTACGAGCACTGATTGGGCTGTTGCGGTGACACTCAAATCAGACCCAACCAAGTCTTGGTGTGTCGATGCACAGGGAATTGCAAAACAGCAAAACTCCCCAGTTACTGCAAATGCTAGTGGACTGTTTACTACCACCGGCGCTCGGTGTTTATAATTATATGCTTATATTTATCCCATTACTTGTATTTACACTCGGACTCCTGGTAGGGAGTTTCCTCAACGTTGTTATACTGCGTCTCAACACGGGGCGATCTGTCGTCACTGGGCGCAGTGCCTGCGCACGCTGCAACCATACGCTCCGCTGGTATGAGCTCATCCCGGTGTTTTCGTTCATCGGACTACGTGGCAAGTGTCGCACCTGTCGCAGAGATATCTCGGTGCAGTACCCGATCGTCGAGCTCGTGACTGCGATTGTGTTTGTGCTTCTGTACACCAAGTTCTTGATTGGTGGATTGAGCATGTACGCGCTCATCAGTTGGGGATTTGCTGCAACGGTTGCGTCCCTGCTTATCGTGATCACTGTCTATGACCTTCGCCACAAGATTATCCCCGATACCGTGGTGTACCCGCTGATACTACTTGCATTTGCATCGATCATCTGGAGCGCAGTGCAGGATCCACTGTTTTTGCCATGGGGACGCATCCTTGAGGGGACGATCGTTACACTTCCGTTTTTTGCATTATGGTATTTCTCCAAAGGCAGAGCGATGGGGTTTGGTGATGTGAAGCTTGCACTTGCGATCGGCTGGCTTGTTGGACTTGTACAAGGATTTACTGCAGTACTCCTTGCGTTTTGGATTGGAGCAATCGTTGGACTACTCCTCATCGGTATCTCGCGTCGCTACGGGATGAAGAGTGAGATTGCATTTGGGCCATTTCTCATCATCGGACTTTGTATCGTAGTGCTGTGGGGTGTTACAATACAATCACTCTTTCCAGTATGGCACTAAAGAACCCCTTACAAGCAGGTGTGACACTCATCGAGATGATCGTCGTCGTTGCGATTATCGCTGCGGTGTCGAGTGTGATCATCTTCAACTACTCAGACTTTAGCACCAATGTGTCAGTGCGCAACCTCGCGCAAGAAGTCGCGCTCTCTATCCGCAAAGCACAAACCTATGCAACAAGTGCACGCCCAATCGAAGGACTCAGTGGTGTCGATAGTCAGACATTTCCTGGGTACGGCATTAGTTTCGCTGTCGATGGCCCGCTTACTCCGCCAGATCCTATGACGCCAGGACCCAAGCAGTTTGTACTCTTTGCACAAACAGGTAGTAACGGTCAAAACCTATACGAAAAAGGTACACAGTGCGGCAATCCTGCACCTGATGACGAATGCCTTGAAAGCTTCACTATCACGACTGCAGACAAGATCTCAAGTATCTGTGCTGTTGTAGTAAGTGGTAGTCGTCCTGCATGCTTTACTGATGACGCAGACGTTGCCATCACGTTTGAACGACCAAGCCCTGATGCAGTTATCTGCATGAGATCAAATACAGCTGAATATCTCTGTGACATCCCTTATGTCACACTTAACCTTGAGTCAGCAAAAGGTCTCAAACGCTCAGTGACTGTTTGGTCTACCGGACAGATCAGCGTACAATAGTTGTATGAAGCACCACTCTTCACAATCAGGATTTACACTTGTCGAGCTCATGGTATCGCTCTCGCTCTTTATCATCGTGGTACTTGCGCTCGTCGGATCGCTCTATACTGTCAACGATGCATCCAAGCGTGTCCAAGCGATGCGTACCGTCATGGACAACATCAACTTTGCGATGGAGTCGATGAGTCGCAATATCAAGACGAGTGAAGATATCACCTGTGGTAGTGAGATAGATGGTGCTCGCGAGGTAAGTTGCCCAATAGGGATAAGTGGTGCAGGTACGGCAAATATCTCGATGCACAGTACGCTCGGCAAAAGCCAGATTGTTGAATACAAATTTGAAAACGGGGCAATATATAAAAGAAACACACCGTTTCTGGTAGTAGGAGATCCGACGAGTGGACCCGGTGCTCCAGGGTCATGGATAGCGATCACTTCTCCAGAGATCAGCATCGAAAACATGCGTTTTTATGTTAGTGGTGCAAGTTATACTGACGGAGAACAACCGAGTGTTATCATAAAACTTGAAGGAGTTGCGTCGGTGCAAGGCGGCACATCGGTTCCGTTTGCGATACAGACACTACTCTCGCAGCGTACTCCAGAGCCTAGTGTAGGAACATAATATCTATGAACAACAAACACAACATACAACAATCAGGATTTACACTCATCGAGACACTCATCGCGATACTTATCCTTGCGCTCACGATTGGGGCACTACTCACACTCACTGCAGGAGGATTCTTCTCTATCCGCTATGCCAAAAACGATATTGTTGCAGCAAATCTCCTCCAAGAGTCGCTCGAGTATATCAGAAATACGCGTGATACTGCCGCGCAAAATCAAAATACTGATCCTAGTCTCCCACAAGGCGCTAACTGGTCTGCGTGGCTCAATGATCCTAGTCGCGACTTTGGTCGTAACTGTGTGGTGACCAACAATCCTGACGGCTGCATCGTGAACCCTTATGCTCGAAACGATCTTGATAGAGTAGTTGCATGCAACGGTCGTTGCTCGAAGTTAAATTATTTTCCAGCTGCAGGCTTTTATGGGTATGGATTTTTGAATTCAAATACATTTGAGGATCTCAACCTAGATCCACAACAGGCTCAGCCATATGAAACATCGTTTGTACGTACTATCAAGATGGAACCTGTTACCGTAGATGGTGTGGAACAACTCATCGTCACTGCGCGCATGGATTGGCTCAACGGTACCAATCCCAAATCAGCAACTCAATCAATCACTCTCACGCCATGGAACCTTCAATAACTAACAAACAATCAGGATTTGCGATGCTGTTCACGGTGCTTATCGTGAGCCTCATCTTGACGATTGCGGTGAGTATCTCGAACCTCACCTTGAGACAAGCGATCCTTTCCAATCTTGCCAAGGACTCCCAAGCAGCGTTCGCCCAAGCTGATGCGGCAGTGGAGTGTGGTATGTACGAAGACACTTATCTCGGCAAGTTTCCAGTTGGAACACTTGTTGCAAATGCACCAGGAAGCATCTCGTGTGGTGACAAAACACTTGTTCTTTCTCCGAGAAGTGCAGATGATTATCTCGTGTATGTGTTCAATATTGATGACTCTCAATATCAGCCTAACAAACCCTGCTTTTCAATTACTTTTGACAAAACAAATGCTACTCAATACTCTCGCGTCCTCGGTACTGGCTCCAATATCTGTGCAGATAGTCAACGTCGCGTAGAACGCGCACTTGAGGTAAAGTACTAGCATGAACGACAGTATCCAGGACCGCATGATCAAGCTCCGCAAGGAGATAGCAGGGCACGCCCGTGCGTACTATGAACTTGACGCGCCTACTGTATCGGACGCCGTGTATGACGGGCTCGTAGCGGAGCTCAAGGCGCTCGACAAGGCATATCCAGAGCTCGCAGACCCCAATTTTGTGATCTATCGCGTCGGGGGTACGCCCCTTGATGTATTTGTAAAGGCAGAGCACAAAGCGCGCATGCTCTCGCTCAACGACGCGTTCTCGTATGACGAAGTCCGTGCATGGGAAGCTCGTATGCACAAACTGCTCGGTGGTGCAGACTTTCATTACTTTTGCGAGCTCAAGCTTGATGGACTTGCGATCTCACTTATCTATGAAGACGGCGTCCTTGTGCGTGCTGTGACCCGTGGGGACGGCACAATAGGCGAAGACGTCACCCAAAATGCAAAAACTATCGAGTCTATCCCGCTCAGACTTCCAACCAATCGCAGTATCGAAGTGCGCGGTGAAGTCGTCATGAGCAAAGGAATACTTGCGAGACTTAACAAGAAATATGAGAAAGAAGGCAAGCAACTCCTCGCAAACACCCGCAATGCTGCAGCAGGATCACTCAGACAACTCGACTCAGCTATCACGCGCGAGCGTTCGCTTGAGTTCTTTGCGTGGGATTGTATCGCCGAACCACAAGTACCGCTCCACTCAGGCAAACACGGACTCCTTCGTGAGCTTGGTTTTACTGTTGCAGAGTATGAAGCAGTCTGCACAAGTATCGACGAGATACAATCATTTATCGAATCATTTGCAGACAAGCGCGATGTATTTCCATACGGTACTGATGGGATCGTGATCCAGATCAACGAGACTATGCTTCAAGGTGAGCTCGGCGTTGTCGGCAAAGCGCCTCGCTATGCACTCGCGTACAAGTACCCTGCAGAGCAAGCAACGACGACCGTCATAGATATCACAGTGCAAGTCGGACGCACAGGGGTATTGACACCACTTGCGCACTTCACTCCGACACAAGTGGCAGGTTCTACGGTGTCCAAGGCAACGCTTCACAACATGGATCAGATCGAGCGGCTTGATGTACGCGTGGGGGATACGGTCATCATCCAAAAGGCGGGCGATGTGATCCCAGAAGTTGTCGAAGTGATCAAAAGTCTTCGCTCAGGCGACGAAAAGAAATTTGTCATGCCTGAGCAGTGCCCAGTTTGCGCGAGCGCTGTTGAGAAACGTGAAAGCCAGACACGTGATGCAACAGTTGCGTACTACTGCACCAACGACGAGTGTCCTGCGCGCAACACACGTGCGATCATCCACTTTGTAAAGATGCTCGACATCTATGAAGTCGGCCCCAAGATAGTAGAGAGGCTTCAAGACGAAGGGCTCATCTCTGATGCTGCAGACCTCTTTTACCTTACCGAGGCAGACCTTGCAGGACTCGAGCGGCTGGGAGAGAAAAGTGCGAGAAACATCATCGATGCTATCACTGCCAAGAAACATCCACCACTCGACAGGTTCATCACCGCGCTCGGTATCCAACACGTGGGTGAAGAAACCGCACGTGACATCGCAACGACGTTTGGTACATGGGACAAGTTTTGGCATGCAAAAGCCCAAGACTTTGATGTGATACCCAACATCGGTCCAGCAGTAACCGCGTCTATCGTCGAGTACAAAAACAAACCATCATCTCAAACATTTATCGACAAACTCTTTGAAGGAGGAGTGAAGCCACAAGTTGCAAAAAAAGTAGAGAAGGGAACACTCTCGGGTACAACCTGGGTACTCACTGGGACACTGCCGACACTTTCTCGTGATGAAGCAAAAAAAATAATCATTGCAAATGGCGGCAAGGTGAGTGGGTCAGTTTCCAAAAACACATCATACGTACTCGCAGGGGAGAGCGCGGGAAGTAAGCTCGATGAGGCAGAAAAGCTGGGTATTAAAGTTATCGACGAAGAAGAGTTTCTAAAAATGGTGAAATAAAAAACAAAGCTTTTAAGAAAGCTTTGTTAAAATTTTTAGGAGTTTATTAGAAACCGTCAAAATATAGTCTCATGCCAGCAATTGTCCACATTACAATCAATCCGTAAATATCAGCAGGAACTGTTTTCTTTGCACCTGATGTTATTCCGTATCCTATTCTTCCAATAAAGATAGAGCCGGAAAGAAATGCAAATATGAAACTTGAATGCATATGGCGGGTAATGATACCTGAGTAAATTTCATATCCACCACCAATAGTTACATATATAATGACTATTATTTTGGTTGCTTGACCCCAAATAGCTGCTTTTTTCATTGTACTTTAACTTGTTTTAATTATACTACTTTTAAACATATAAGTCAATACCATCCTCAAAATGCCGGTATTCTGCTATAGTAAATGCACTATGGATATCGAACAGGTAAAGAAATTGGCACATTTGGCACGACTTGATGTGCCTGAGGCAGAGCTTGCGCAGGTAGCGAGCGAGATGGGGACGATCTTGGGATTTGTAGATGAGATTCAAAAGGTACAGATCGATACTGCAGAAGCAAAGACATCTGAGATTAATGTATTTCGCGATGATACCGTCGCACCTATTGCACCTGCACATGACTTGGTCGAAGCAGCGGCACTTCACCAAGATCATTTTGTAAAAGTTCCTAAGGTTATTACCGAGTAAGTTATATGGAAACTATCAAAGACATCCAACACAGAATCCAAAGCGGCACACGTATTCTCGACATTGCAAAAGAATACGAAGCAAAGGCGCGTGCTGATACTCGCAATATTTTTCGAGAAGTATTTGATAATATCGAAGCACAAGCACTTGCCGCAGAAGAACTTTTGAAATCAGGAAAAGGCACTGCGCTTACGGGTGTGCCGATTGCGATTAAGGACAACATATTGTTTGCCGGACACCACGCTGGCGCGTCTTCCAAAATCCTGGAAGGGTATGTCGCGAGTTATGATGCGACTGTTATTGCCAAGCTTCGTGCGGCGGGCGCAATCATCATCGGACGGACCAACATGGATGAATTTGCGATGGGTTCAAGTACCGAAAACTCTGCATATGGTGTGACACGAAATCCTCTCGATGAAACCAAAGTTCCTGGCGGGTCATCCGGTGGCGCTGCAGCTGCGGTTGCGGCGGGGCTTGCAGTTGTCTCACTTGGGTCTGACACGGGCGGCTCTATCCGTCAACCAGCAGCGTTTTGTGGAGTAGTGGGACTTCTGCCGACATACGGAGCAGTATCTCGTCACGGACTCATGGCGATGGGATCATCTCTTGATGTGATCGGTCCGTTTGCACACACGACAGAGGATGCACAGATTGTCTACGACGTGATCAAAGGTAAAGATGAATACGACAGTACATCGATTGAAGCTTTTCATTCAACTGCTTCCAAGAAAAAGCTCGCAGTACCCAAAGGAATATTTGCAGCGGGAGGTGTAGATGAAGAGGTGCAAGCAAACTTTGAAGCAATGCTTGAGAAACTCAAAGCACAAGGATATGTTATCGATGAGATAGAACTTCCTCACTTCAAGAACGCACTTGCGGTCTACTATATCCTCATGCCTGCAGAAGTATCATCGAACCTTGCGCGATTTGACGGTGTGCGGTACGGCCCACGTGAAGTAGGAGAGAAAATCCACGATCTCTATAGTGCAACTCGAGGCACACTCTTTGGCAAAGAGGTGAGACGTCGTATTCTCCTTGGTACCTACGTACTCTCACATGGATACTATGATGCCTACTACAACAAAGCGATCGCGGTGCGCAACATCATCAAACAAGAGCTTTCCCAAGCATTTGAGACATATGACGCAATCCTCACTCCAACCACACCAACCGCGGCATTTAGTATCGGTGAAAAAGCTTCTGATCCAATCGCAATGTATCTCTCAGATCTCTTCACTGTACCTGCCAACATCGCACATGTCCCCGCGATCTCTATCCCAAGCGGCACAACAACGGCAGGACTTCCGATCGCACTACAACTCATCGGATCGCAAGGAAATGAAGAGACTCTGTTTGAACTTGGGAAAATCCTAGAAAAAATTCGCTAATCTGTGCGATAATATCTCTATATGCAAGGCCAGGTTCCTGATCCAGTATTTCTCAACGTCGAGTTTATCTTTTCGTGGTTGTGGGGCAACGTCATCTCGCCATTGTTTTCTGTTCAATTTCTCTCACTCCTTCAGGTGATCGTCTCGTTGCTTCTCATTGCGGCGATCACTATCGTACTCTACTGTCTCGTCAGACTCTACGAGCTCAAACAAGAAGATAAAAAGAAGCAAAAAAATGACGCGCCATCTGTCACCGCTACTACCAGCCAGCCCACACAAAGCACACCTATAGATTCAGGGCTTCCTGGTGAGATAGTTGTGGTACCGCGCAACGAGACATGGGAAGATGTACGCACTAAGCTTTTGAGCGAAAATCAAAGCGAATGGCGCCTCGGCATCATCGAGGCAGACATCTATCTCGATAGAGTACTCGATAGCAAAGGTGTGCCCGGGGATACGCTCGGAGATAAGCTCAAAAACGTTTCTCCTGCGATACTTCCTTCTGTTCAGATCGCCTGGGAGGCACACAAAGTGCGTAACCGTATCGCACATGATGGTGCTGATTTTTCACTCACACTACCTGAGGCGCGCCGGACGCTTTCATACTATGAGATAGTGTTTCGAGATCTCGGAGTGATCGCCTAAGTTGCGAAAAATAGGCGTTTCTTGTATTATGAAATCTCTCAGATAGCGGGGTAGAGAAGAGGTATCTCGTAAGGCTCATAACCTTAAGACCCACGTTCGATTCGTGGCCCCGCAACAAGAACGCAAAAATCCCTAGATTTCCTAGGGATTTTTGCGTGGCGCGAACGACGGGACTTGAACCCGCAACCTCCCGCGTGACAGGCGGGTGCTCTAACCAGTTGAGCTACGTCCGCAAATTGTTAATCTTGAGCCCATTTCGGGCCGGGTGTCGACGGGTGGGCACGATCCACCGACCTTAGCGTTATGAATGCTACGCTCTAACCAGCTGAGCTACGCCGACAAGTGAGCCTATAACAACAAGACTGCCTATAAAGGCTTCAAAAATATAGCATATATCCTCAAAAATTCAACAGGATGCTATACTATCTCTTATGAAAAGGTATGGTCTAATCATAATGCTCGGTATCCTTATGCTACCTGTCACTGTCGGCGCACAGGCTCCTGTTGTGCCGATGCCACAGGTCAGCGCAAAAGGTATCGCTATCTATGGCTGGAAAAAGGATAGTGACGAGCCAGTGCCTCTGTATGTCAAAAATGAACATAGATTGTATCCTGTTGCGAGCATCACCAAACTCATTACCGCAAAAGCTGTTGAAGAACTTTATCCCAAAGATGCGATCTTTTCTATGACATCTACAGCTATCGCAACAGAAGGTTCGGTCAAGGGTATGGTTGTTGGATCACAATTTACACGAGACGATCTTTTGAAAGCACTCCTCATCACTTCAAGTAACGATGCGGCAACAGCGTTTATGGAAGGTGTTGGTAAAAAGAAGTTTATTGCAAAGATGAATGAAATCTTGCGCACCAACAAATACACTGCAACATCGTTTTACAACCCATCAGGACTTGATCCAGCCAAGCGGGTATTGAGTAATGCAAATAGATTGACCCCATACCACCTCTCACGACTCCTGAGTGATATTTATCGGAACGATCCAGTGATTGTGGCGTTTGCAGGGCAACCCAAAGCAGATATCACTGATCTTAAAAACAACACAACGATAGAAGTGCGTCAGTCCAACGCGTTGTATCTGGACGAAAACTACAAAGATAAGGTCATCTTTGGCAAAACAGGACTTACAGCACTTGCAGGACAAAATCTCGCATTTGTGACGCAAGGAAATGATGAGTATGACTACATCACCGTAGTGATCCTCGGGTCCAAAAACCGACTTGCTGATTCCAAAAAGGCGCTTGATTGGATAGACAACGCTCGCAAGCTTGCATCAAGTAGTTTTGGAGGATAATTGACAGCAAAAAGAAATAGTGTTATCATAGTTCATTATTCATTTTGTGTTATAGGACTTCGGAGTCTCGGATGACACAGACGAAGTAATATAAGTAACAAAATAATGACTATACAACATTCGCGTTCCTCAGAGGGGCGCACCGTTTCTCGTCGTTTCAGCTCAGGTGCTGGACGATCATCTACAAAACGAACTACTTCTCGACAAGGCGGTGGGTTTTCATCAGGACGCATCATTGCTGCAATCGGTAGTGGTGTGCGCTATGAAGGTAAACGACCAGCGAGCCCATTTGCAGGGCGTGGGTTTGGCGGTGGACGTCCTCGTTCATCATTTGGCGGAAGAGGTACTGCACGCGGCGGTAAGCGTGGCCCCAAAGCTGACTACATCGACGAGTCACGTTTCATCAACAAAGCTCCAGAGATAACTGAGGAGGCTGTATACGTGCCGACACATACGTTTGCAGATTTCAACATCCATGATAGTTTGGCCAAAAACTTGGCACGCAAAGGGTTCGTGCATCCATCTCCGATCCAGGACCAGGCGATCCCTGTAGCACTCGAAGGCAAAGACGTGATCGGTATCGCCGCAACTGGTACCGGCAAGACTGCAGCATTTCTCATCCCTATCATCAACAAATTTGTGGATGATCGTATGCACCAAGCACTCGTGCTTGCGCCGACACGTGAGCTCGCGCAGCAGATCGAAGAAGAGTTTCGCGCATTTACGTTTGGGATGCGACTCTTTAGTGTCTCTGCAGTTGGTGGGCTTCCGATCAGCAAACAAATCAAAGAGATAGATCTCGGTGTACACATCGTGATCGGTACACCAGGGCGTGTCAAAGACTTGATCGAACGCGGCAAGCTCGACATCACCAACTTCAACACTGTCGTGCTCGATGAAGCAGATCGTATGCTTGATATGGGATTTATCGACGACATGCGCGATATCCTCGGCAAGATGCCTGTTGGTAAACAAGGGATGTTTTTCTCAGCAACGTTTTCTCCTGACATCAAGCGCCTTTGTACAGACTTCCTCCGTGATCCAGTGACAGTGTCGCTCAAGACCCGCGACACTTCAGCAAGTGTTGATCAGGACATCGTGCGTGTTGGTGGTGCAAACAAGATAGACAAACTCCATGAGATCCTCGCTCGTCCAGAAGTCACCAAAGCAATCATTTTCCGTGAGACCAAGCGTCACACCGATGAGCTTGCTCGAGAGCTTCGATCAAGAGGGTTCAAAGTCCAAGCACTCCATGGTGACATGCGCGTGCGTGAACGTAACCGCGCAGTGGACAGTCTCAAAAAGGGGATGATCCAAGCACTCATCGCAACAGACGTTGCGGCACGTGGTATCGATATCGCAGATGTCTCGCACGTGATCAACTATGACACACCGTCTACGTACGATACCTACATCCACCGCATCGGCCGTACCGGTCGCGGTACCAAAAAGGGAACTGCGCTTACCTTCGTGCGGTAATTGAAAAAAGATAAAAATAGTAGAACTATATACTATACTGTACAGTATCTACTATGATTACCAAGAAGATTCTTGATACTCTGTATACTAAGAAAAGTCTTTCTGCTGCACAAATAGCAAAAAAGCTTTCAGTTGGAACATCGACAATCAATTATTATTTGCAAAAATATGCAATTAAGAAACGTTCTATCTCTGATGCAATATATACATTAAAAAACCCAAAAGGAGATCCATTTGTTTTTAATCAACCAAAAACTAGTAAAGAATGGTTTTTGTATGGTATGGGATTGGGACTTTATTGGGGCGAGGGAACAAAACGCTCAACGCATTCAGTACGACTCGGTAACACCGATCCAGATTTAATAAAAAAATTCATTGAATTTCTTAATCAGACTTATTCAATCAAAAAAGAACAGTTACACTTCGGATTACAACTTTTTACTGATATTTGTGAAAAAGAGGCAAAAAAATTTTGGATTAAACATCTTAATGTTTCAGAAAACCAATTTTATAAAACAACGATTAGCATTTCTAATAAAAAAGGAACATATGCAAATAAAGTAAAATATGGAGTTCTTACAGTGTTTATGAACAATAAGAAACTTCGAGATCTTATTATTGATTCTCTTGAAAAAGTACGCAAAATGTGATATTTTGCAGGAGCAATACCACGCCAATGTAGCTCAGTTGGTAGAGCACCCCCATGGTAGAACGCGTTTCTGCCCACCATAAAAGTAATTTTGTGGTGAATCCCGAATAACGGTTAATATCTTGAAAGAGACAAGACCGTGGCGATGTACTCGCCCGAACGACTGACAAGGGTACGCCATAGGCGTAAAGATACAGTCTAGCCCTCATATAAGGTTTCGAAATTGAGGTAGGAGCGAAGGGGGAGGTCATCGGTTCAATCCCGATCATTGGCTCCAAATATTTGACTTTATTGTCTAAATATAGTATAATATTGAAAAATTAGTGGGTTATTTTAGGTTCTCAAATGTTTTAGGAATTTGAAATAACCCACTAAAAATCAAAAAAATGGCACATTCAAAATCAAACAGTAAACAAATCAAACTGTATGATTACCAAGGTATAGCTTTCAAGAAACTTGTTGCTGCGCTTAAGAAAACCTTCCGTGCCCTTATGGTCATGGTTACTGGTTTGGGAAAAACGATTGTGTCGATCGAGGTGGTGAAATATTTCATTACCCCGAAAGACAGAGTACTTTTTCTGTGCCACGATAATGGCATCTTAAACAAGACATACAAGGATTACAGAAAGTATATCGGGGAATCATACACCTATGCCAAATTTTATGGCACCCAAAAAGACTGGGAGGCAGATAAACACAATTTCGTGTTTGCCACATTCCAATCAGTTCTTGCGCACCTCAATAATCCAAAGGCAAAGAAGAAATTATTTTCTCCAAAGCACTTTACGTTTATTGTGGTAGACGAAAGTCATCACGCTCAAGCGGAAACCTACGCTGAAGTAATCAATTACTTCAAGCCAAAGTATAAGCTTGGCATGACCGCAACTCCTGATCGTGAAGATGGAGAAGATATCCGCGACATATTCGGAGAAGAGGTTGTAAAAATCCTCTTACCCGAAGCAATCGCAAAAGGATGGTTGACCCCTGTTGAATACAAATTGCTTTCTGATGGACTTGATGAAGAAAAAATCAGACAAATTTGCAAAGATGTCCTCGACGACAATGTTCGTATGACAGAAAAGCAAATCAATGAAAAGATCTTTATCAAAGTCCGTTCTCAGGAGCAGTGCAAAATCATTCAACAGTATTCAAAAACAAGGAAAGCGATTGTGTTTTGCGAAAATATCCAACACGCACAGCACATCAGTTTCTTGCTTCCATCCTCCGTATCTATCCATTCACAACAGGCAACAGGGGTAAATGATGCTAACTATGAACTATTCGAAACCGGCGCAGTTAAACATGTGCTAGTCGTTGATAAGTTCAATGAAGGTATTGATATTCCTGATACAGAACTTCTGAGTTTCCTCAGGCGTACTGAATCTGAACGGATTTTTTATCAACAGCTCGGAAGAGGGTTGCGAAAAGTTCCTGGAAAAGAAAAAGTTGTCGTACTGGACTTTGTCGGAAACATTGAACGGATCAAACAGGTTGCAAAACTTGCACTGGAGATTGAAACAATCGCCGGAATTGAACGGAAGAAGAATGGCACACCGAATATGTCTCCGCTTCATGTTGAAGGAAAAGGATTTAGTTTTGACTTCTCAGATCAGGTTGTAAATTTATTCTCTGTGTTTGAGAGATTGGGGCAAGATTTTTACCCGACATGGCAGGAAGCTTCTGAGGCAGCTGTTAAATTGGGAATCAAAAATTATACGGATTATAAAAATAGATTTAAAGAAGACCCAAGACTTCCAGGAAATCCAAATAGGACATATAAAAATTTTCCAAAGTGGTACATCTTCCTTGGAAGAAAACCAAAAAATTTTTACAAGTCTTGGAAGTTAGCATCTAAAGCTGCAATCAAATTAGGGATTAAAACTTTTGATCAATATAAAATTGATTTTAAAAAAGATCCAAAACTTCCTTCGCGCCCTGAAACAGTGTACTCAGATTTTCCTGGTTACGTTGTGTTTTTAGGTAAAGCCCGATATAAGAATTGGAAAGAAGCCTCAAAAGCTTGTAAAACTTTAGGAATAAATTCTATAACTAGCTATAAACAATCCTATAAAAAAGATCCGGGGCTAGTCTACGATCCTCGGCGGATTTATCCTGATTTTCCTGGGTGGACAAAGTTTCTTGGCAAAGAATGATTTGTTGAACATTGAATTTCAAAGCTCGATCAGAAATGGTCGGGCTTTTTCTTTGCATTTTCTCATTTTTATGATATAAATAGCACTCAATTTAGTGCCCAAACGGGCCTTATTTTATAGAAATATTTTATGCAAATCAGAAACATCGCCATCATCGCGCACGTGGACCACGGCAAGACAACCCTTACAGACAAAATGCTCCAGTTTTGTGGAGTAGAACTCGCGGGTGCATCTATGGACTCCAACCAGCTCGAGCAAGAGCGCGGGATCACTATCTATGCCAAGAACACCGCAGTGATGTACGAAGGCACCAAGATCAACATCGTCGATACTCCAGGTCACGCGGACTTTGGTTCTGAAGTTGAGCGTGTACTTCGCTCGATCGACTCAGTGCTTCTCATTGTAGATGCACAAGAAGGTCCCATGCCACAAACTCGCTTTGTTTTGAAAAAGTCACTTGAGCTCGGACTCAAGCCGATCGTCGTGATCAACAAGATAGACAAGCCAGGTGCAGACTGTAGTGCAACACACGATGCAGTGTTTGAACTCTTTATGGAGCTTGGTGCAACTGACGAGCAGCTCGACTTCACAACAGTGTATGCAATCGGACGCGAAGGAGTTGCGATGCGTACTGAAACTGACGAGCGCAAAGATCTCAAACCACTCTTTGATGTGATCCTTGAGAAGGTGCCAGTTGCGCTTAACGATACAACCAAACAGTTTCGTATGCAGGCGTTTAACCTCGCGTATGACAACTTCCTCGGACGTCTTGCAGCTGGTCGTGTGTACGAAGGCGTCGCAAAGGTAGGCGATACAGTGTATGTCAAAACCAACAGCGGTGATACACGTACTGCAAAGATCACCAAACTCTTCACCTTTATGGGTATGAAGCGCGAAGAAGTAGCAGAAGCGGTAGCAGGAGACATTGTCATGCTTGCTGGTATCCCAGACATCTTTATCGGAGAGACTATCTCTACGAACAAAGACGCGGAGCTTCTCCCAGAGATCACCATCGACGAACCAACGATCGTGCTTGATTTCCTCGTCAACAACTCACCATTTGCAGGCAAGGAAGGTAAGTTTGTCACCTCTCGTCAGATCCGTGAGCGACTCGAACGAGAGCTCGAAGTGAACGTCGGACTCAAAGTTGACTTTGCTCCAGATCCAAACCGTACGGTTGAAGGATTCAAAGTGTTTGGTCGTGGTGAGATGCACATCGCAGTCCTCCTTGAGACGATGCGTCGTGAAGGCTATGAAATGCAGGTATCTCAACCACAAGTCATCATCAAAGATATCGATGGGGTCAAAAGTGAACCATTTGAAGAAGTTACAATCGATGCACCAGCAGACTATCAGGGTGTCGTCATCGAAAAGCTCGGCATGCGCGGATTTGTCATGGCTGATATGAACCTCAAGAACAACACTGTGCGCATGGTGTTCACTGGACCGACACGCGGCCTCCTCGGTTACCGCAACCAGTTCCTCGTCGACACTCGTGGAGAGGGGATCATGAGCGCACGTGTTATCGGATTTAAACCATACGCAGGCGAGATCACACGTCGACAAGTAGGAAGTATGATCAGTATGGAGTCTGGCAAGGCGCTTGCATTTGCACTCTGGGGACTGCAGGATCGCGGTACGCTCTACATAACTCCGACTACTGAAGTATATGAAGGTATGGTGATCGGTAACACAAGTAAGGGTGAAGAAATGACCGTAAACCCAACCAAAGGCAAACAGCTCACCAACATGCGCGCATCTGGCTCTGACGAAGCGGTCACGCTCGTGCCCGCATGGACACTCTCGATCGAACGCGGACTTGAAGTCATGCAAGACGATGAATTTCTCGAAGTTACTCCGCAGAGTGTCCGACTTCGTAAGCAATATCTCACGGAGACTGAGCGATCAAAGGCAAAGAGAAAAGTGTAAAGAAAATCCCCGATCATGTGATCGGGGATTTTTGTTAGAGGAAACTATTTGTTTCTTTTTACTTTTTTTCTAAATCGAGAAGGGTGACAATAATGTGTATTACCACTCCCAGTAAGGCGTTCACCTGTTTCATATGATCTCACAAAGTTAACTTTTGATTTTAAGCCAACTCCTAAATGTTGGTTGCCTTTTGAGTCGAGCTCTATCCTCAGTACTTTGTAGTTTTTCTTTCGTTTTGGAAACGGGGGAGCTATATCATTTCCTTTCAAGGGTTCTCTGTTTTCAAGGATGATATTATCACCTATAGAATATGTTTCTCTAGGTAACCTCTCTTTTTCTTTCGTCATAAAATTATTTTTAGTTAGAAATGTTTTTTGCAACATTACAACTTTTCTGTTAGAATGTCAAACATGTTCAAAAAAGCGGTGTTGGTGGTAGGTGGGCAAGGAAAAAGAATTCCTGAACTAACAGGTGGTATCATTCCCAAGTCGCTTTGTTTCATAAAGGGTAAGCCGTTACTGACATACCAGATTCAAATACTTGTTTTGTTTGGAGTAAAAGATTTTCTTCTTGTGTTTGAAAAAGATTGGCAGGTAGCATTATTTCAAAACTTTGTACAAAATAATTTTTTCCCAAAGGCTCGTTATCGAACTTGTGTTCTTGATTGGCAAAAAAGCAAAAATCCTTTTGCTTACAAAGAAATACAATCATTTATTACAAATAGCGCTTTTATATTTAGTCACGGAGATATTTTTTACAACTCAGAGATTCTTGAGAAATACAAAGCTTTTGGTAGTAAAAAAGTGTATGCATGTATGATGCTCACAAAAACTTGTACTCTGTACCTGTTTTATTTCAAAAAACAGAAGCAGATTTGTTGAGTTATATTTCGTCTCTCAATATTCAAGCATTTCTTAAAAAACATGTTTCAGCAATTCCTTATTCGAGTGATTGTATAAATATAAATACGCTAAAAGATTTGAAGTTTTTCATAAGATTTCTCACTGAAACAGAGCGAGCAAAGGCGAAGAGAAAAGCGTAAAAAATCCCTGGATATACTCCAGGGATTTTCATTTAAGGCATAAACATTTTAGTTTGACCTTCGCTCAATAATTTGTTTGACCAGATCTGTGCGGAGTTGAGATTTTGCCTTTTTAGAAAGCTCCTCAAAAGAAAAAGCATTTTCTGTATTTTCATAAATCTCAATCTCTTCGGGTTTTGTAAATGGGGTCGAAAAAAGTTGCGGGTCAGTAAACCATTTTACCAAATCATCTTCTGTCATCTTCAGATGACAACCTTCCTCCATATAACCTAGAGCTATATTGTCGTTTCGGTGGCGTGTCAAAAAGTTTTTTTAACATAATTTGTGTTTTTTGCAACATTACAACTTTTCTGATAGAATGTCAAACACAAGAGTTATACAGCATGAACGAAAAGCGGCTCAAAGAATTTTGGAATAAGGAGTACAAGGATCCAGGGATGTTTGCGCTCTCGGATGAAGTCTCGGCAGACTTGGTGAAATGCGTCAGGTGGATGATGAAGGAGTATGGCAAGGATGTATTTCGCCCAGACACCGTTGTGCTCGATGCGGGGTGTGGCAATGGACGGAACTTATTGTGGCTCAATGAGACATTCAGACTTGGTGGTGTCGGCTATGACATCTCTGATGAAGCGATTGCTCAGGCACAAAAAAACGCTGCGAAGCAGCAGTGGGGAAGCAAGCTTACATTTAAGGTACGATCACTTGATGAACTGATCCCACTTGAGGACCAATCAGTCGATCTTGTTATTGACGCGATGAGTAGTCACTTTCTCAAGAATGTTGAGCGAGAAAGATTTATCAAGGAAGTTGCACGTGTGCTCAAATCGCAAGGGGTGCTCTTTTTCAAATCATTTTATGCAGAGCGTGATAGTCACACCAAAGAGCTTCTCGAGAAACATGGCGCTGGTGAAGAAAACGCATACATCCACCCCAAGCTCAAAGTGTATGAGTACGTGTGGACCGACGAGGCGCTCGCACGGGCATTTGAAAATGATTTTATCATGATGAAAAAGGAACTCTCGGGCAAGCACCACATCAAAGGCAAGCCCGCGAAGCGCCGTAGTGTTGTGTGTTATTTTGAAAAGAGGTAGCATAGCGAGTATCGCCTGCCTGCGCAGATAGGCCACCTTAGCTCAGCTGGTAGAGCAATGGTATCGTAAACCATAGGTCCCGAGTTCGATCCTCGGAGGTGGCTCATGGACAAAGAACAGATCCAATCACGTATACACGACATCGAAACCGCTATGCTGGCAGGTGACTTTTGGGCTGACAAGGTGCGCGCACAAGCACAGATCAAGGAGCTCCAAGAACTCAAAGACAAACTCGAAGGTGTCGGCAAGTATGACAAGGGAAATGCGATTCTCACGATATTTTCAGGTGCAGGAGGCGATGATGCGGAGGACTTCAGTGCGATGTTGCTACGTATGTATACCAGGTATGCAGAACGCAAAGGCTGGGGCGTGAGCTTCATCCATAGCAACGACAACGATCACGGAGGCTATCGCAACGTGAGTATCGAGATAGAAGGCAAGGGCGCATTTGGACTACTCAAAAACGAATCAGGTGTACACCGTCTCGTACGCATCTCACCGTTTAACGCAAACAGCAAGCGACAGACGTCGTTCTCTCTTGTCGAAGTGATCCCCAAGCTTACCAAAGCAGACACAGAGGTGGTGATCCCTGAGACTGACCTTGAAGTATCGTTTGCGCGCGCCGGAGGTCCTGGTGGACAAAACGTCAACAAACGTGAGACTGCAGTGCGTATGGTACACATCCCCACAGGGATCGCAGTACACGTGACGACTGAGCGTAGTCAGGAGCAGAACCGTGATCGTGCGCTCGAGCTTCTCAAAGGCAAGCTCTACAAGAGACAAGAAGAAGAACGCATCGCACAAGAAAAGGGGCTTTATATATCCAAAACAACCGATATCGAATGGGGCAATCAGATCCGTTCATATGTGCTCCATCCATACAAAATGATCAAAGATCATCGCACTGATGTCGAGACTGGCAACGTCGACAAGGTCCTCGAAGATGGGGATATCGATGCATTTATCGAAGCGGAACAGCAGCTCTAGTATGCTATACTGAGAGTCCATGATTAAGTTCGTAAACGTCTCAAAGGTGTATCGTAACGGCGCTGTGGCGCTCGAGAACGTCAACCTCGAAATCGAAACAGGTGAGTTCATCACTATCATCGGTCCATCGGGTGCCGGCAAAACCACCCTTACCAAAATGATCCTCGCCGAAGAAGAGCCAAGTGAGGGAAGTGTTTTGTTTGAAAACATCGATATCAACACACTCAATCGCAGTGAGATCACAGGACTTCGTCGTCGTATCGGTACTGTGTTCCAAGAGTTTCGCTTGCTCAGTAGCAAAACTGCATACGAAAACATCGCATTTGCGATGGAGGCAGCAGGCAAGACCGATGCAGAGATCGTCTCTGATGTACCACACGTGCTTCAGCTCGTTGATCTACAGGACCGCATGTATCATTTCCCCAACCAGCTCTCTGGGGGAGAGAAGCAGCGCCTCGCAATCGCGCGTGCGATCATCAACCAACCAGAAGTCCTCATCGCAGATGAGCCAACTGGGAACCTCGATGAAGCAAACACTCGTGAAGTAATCCATATCTTGAAAAAGATCAATGATCTCGGCACTACCGTGATCCTCACCACACATGATCCACTCCTCATTCACTCAGTCGGCAACCGTATCATCACGATGGAAAAGGGTCGGGTCGTTGGTGACGAGCACCGCAAAGTCAAAGAAAAATAGTATACTTATACATATATGTTTTGGGTCAGACTACAACGAGTACTAAAGAGCGGATGGAACAATTTCAAACGAAATGGACTTGTGTCCTATGCGGCTATCCTGGTGACAACGATCACGCTCTGTGTTGCAACCGGCATATTGCTGTTCCAAGCACTTCTGGGTAATGCTATCGAGCAAGTCCAGCAAAAGGTAGACATCGCGGTGTACTTCACCGTTGACGCACCCGAGGAGAGTATCCTTGACCTCCAGGCGACACTCGAGAAACTTCCCGAAGTTGCAGCGGTGACCTACACCTCAGCAGATGAACAAGTACTCGCGTTTCGTGATAGGCACGCAGATGACTACCTCACGCTCCAAGCACTCGATGAGCTTGGCGACAATCCGTTCGGTGGTTCACTCCTTGTCAAAGCAAAAGATTCGACCCAGTATGAAGCAATCGCCAAGGTCCTCCAGGGTGACAGTCAGATCGCGCGCGACAACGCATCGATCATCGAACGGATCAACTATTCTCAGAACAAGGTCGTGATCGATCGCCTCAACATGCTCATCAGCAACGCGCGTAGTGTGGGCGGGGCAGTGACATTTGTGCTCGCGCTTATCTCTATCGTGATCGTCTACACGACAGTGCGCCTCACTATCTACACTGCCAAAGAAGAAATCGGTATCATGCAGCTTGTTGGTGCGAGTGAGTCGTACGTCCGAGCACCGTTTATCGTCGGAGGGTTACTCTACGGTGTGTTTGCATTTCTCATCTCTGTTGCGATATTTCTCCCGCTCACATACTTCCTCGGACGACACGCTACAGATGTGCTCGGGTTCAACATCTATAGTTACTACATCTCACACATCTTTTCTATCGGTGGCATAGTGCTCGGTATCGGACTACTGCTCGGCGCTATCTCGAGCATCCTTGCAGTGCGCAAGTATCTCAACGTCTAAGTTGAAAAAAGCCCATTTTTCCGGTATAGTAGGGCGCACGATCATTGCCCGATCGCCTGCCTGCGCAGGCAGGTCTAATGGTAGGATAATGATATGTGGTTCGTTTATTTTCTCAAATCCTCTAAGAAAAACTGGTATTACGTAGGTAGTACCAACGATATTCAAAGAAGGTTGCACCAACACAATGCTGGCATGGTGAGTTCGACTAGGCACCATATACCACTCACTCTTGTGCATAGCCAGGAATTTGCACAAGAAAGTGGGGCAAGAGCTTTCGAAAAGAAAGTTAAACAGCAAAGGGTGTTAAAAGAGCAAATTATAAAAAATTTAATTTGCCCGATCGTCTAATGGTAGGACGCCGGTTTCTGGCACCGTAAATTGGGGTTCGAGTCCCTGTCGGGCAGCAGTCATGTGAGACCTACCTAAACGCCTAAAACGGCTGTTTAGGAGGAATAGTTTTGAGAACCAGTCATGGGCTCGAACTAGTCTCAAAAAACAAAAATCACCATTCATTTGATGATTTTTGTTTGCTCACTATTTCACCAATGTCAGTTGCTTCTCCTTCAACACCAGCTTGCTTCTCAGATGACTCAGTAATTCTCGCTTCTCATACATTGGTCTCTTTCTTAAAATATGTTTTGCATAATTCCTGATGTCGATTTCCTTGATCTTTATCTTTTCTTTAACTTCTCGCCCTAGCACCGACTCTTGAAACTCATTGTGGGATTCGATTTCGGCTCTTTCTTCAATCTCTTGTGCAAGATAGTGTCTCGTTTGGCGAAGTCGTATATCAGCTCGAAGAAACCAGTCAGATTATTAATTGCCTCGGTTTCTTCGGCTTCCGTATACTCCGCGCCTTTCTTCTTAAATTCCTCTCGAAACTTCTCGCGCAATTCTTTTGATATTTCCATATATTTTATGGCTAGTTTATAAACACGGTTTTTACCCCGTATCTATATTTTCCTCCTCACAGAAAAGGAGACAAAGAGCCCTTTAGATAAGCTTCATTTTATGGCATAATGCTTGTATGAAAATTTCGCACGAGGAACTCACCAAATTCCTAAATGCCGCGAATAAGGCAACATATGCGAATAAGGAAGCATCGAAGGCTACCTCTCTAAGACCGTCTTCCGAGGACTATCACTTTGAGCAGAGAGACCTTACATACCACGACACGTACTTCGGTGCTCGAGATTTTATAGGAGAGGAAGTTGTCTATAAAGCTGGCGCGCCAGTCTGGGGAATGAACTATTACGGTCATGT
The DNA here is from genome assembly GCA_964441495.1 of uncultured Candidatus Saccharibacteria bacterium. Taxonomy (GTDB): domain Bacteria; phylum Patescibacteriota; class Minisyncoccia; order Phycocordibacterales; family UBA9973; genus UBA4124. The sequence goes on along the minus strand of CAYTXV010000001.1, from coordinate 81,830 downwards.
CCTGAATCCCGATATTTCTACCAAGGATGCGTACACAATTCTTCGACCTGCGCTTATGCAAGAATATGACGATATTCTTCCAGTACGTGGTCCAAAAGAATACGTTTTAGAGAACAGCAAATATACAAACAAGGTCGAAGGAGCACTCGACAGATTCTCTGGTGAGGAAAATATTTACCTCAATGGAGAATTAATATACCGTTGTTGGTATCACGGTGGGAATATCGAATAAATTTATGTCTGTAAAAATCACTTATTTTGTTCACGGTACGACTGTAGACAACCAGAATGAAATTTCCTCAGGCTGGTCTGATGCACCACTTTCTGAGCTGGGTGAACAGCAATCAATTGCGCTTAAAGAGCAGACCAAAGACAAACATTTTGATGTAGTTTTTTGCTCTGATCTTCAACGAGCACGAAAGTCAGCGGAACTTGCGTGGGGTGATATGTACGAAATCATTCCTGACGCGAGACTTCGGGAATGCAACTACGGCGATTTGAACGGCCACCCTTCAGAGGAGGTTGAACCGCTCCAAGAGAAAGAAATGCATTTCAAACCATTCCCAAACGGTGAAAGTTATGAAGATGTTAAGAATCGAGTAGATGATTTCTTAAAGTTCCTCAAGGAGAATTACGATGGTAAAAACGTCGCTCTTGTTGGACATAAAGCACCCCAGCTCGCGCTTGATGTTTTGCTGAAGGGTTTTACTTGGGATGAAGCACTAGCTAATGATTGGAGAAAGACAAAGTCGTGGAAGCCAGGATGGGAGTACACACTTGAATAACTATGCTCAAGGGAACCATTGTTGAAAATAGCTTGGTAGATAAAAGTATTCTCTCGGAAATAAAAATCGAGAAGACGTGGCAATCTGGCAATTGGATTCTTCACAACGTCTTGGTCGAGGAGGAAACGGCAAAGCAGATCGGCAATTATCTTGCTGATGGCCCTTGGTACATCCATTTCTGGGAGCCAGGCAAAGATGATGTGCTCGTTGTATATAAGGGTAAGAATTTTTCAATCAAACACTCAGACAAGTCTACGTGGTCCGAAGCAGTCGCTTATGGTCAGTCCATCGGCATACCATCGGAACAACTTGATTTCGTCATTGATGACAACAGTCATGAAGTGGTCGTAACGAGTTATACCGAGCCCGATCTCGACGGATATGCGTGTTCAGTCGCCTATGCTGAGTTTTTAAATAAAACAGGCACACCTGCGGTTGTGCGTATTTTTGGTACTCCACATATTGAGGTCCAACATTTGGTCGAGAAGTTCGGCTTTCATTTCGAAGAGGACAATAACGCTTCTTTGGAAAAAGTAGTGCTTACGGATGCCAGTGAATTGCGTGATCTCGATAAATTCATCAAGCCAGAGAATATTGTTGAAATCATTGACCACCGCAAGTTCAATGATGCGGATGCGTTCAAGAACGCAAAGATTCAGATAGAGCTTGTCGGTTCGGCCGCTACCCTTATTGCCGAGAAATTCCATGCGAATAATGTAGAGATTTCAGTACCGACAGCAACCATGCTCTATGGTGCAATCGTCTCCAACACACTCAACTTCCGAGCGAAGGTAACGACTGATCGCGACCGACTCATGGCTGATTGGTTGAATCAAAAGCTCGGACTCACTAAGGAATTTATAGACGACATGTTCCGCGCAAAGTCCAATATGGATGGTGACCGGCTTGCTCAAGCGGTAGATGCTGACTTTGCTTGGTTCGATTTCGGTGGAATTGGCAATAAGATTGGCTACGCTCAGCTTGAAATGATGGATGCTAAGCAACTTGTTGAAACCCATAAGAATGAACTGTTTGAAATATTGAATGACTTGAAATCAAAAGAAGGTGTGGATCATATCTTTATCTCTTTCATAGATCTTGGTGGCGGCTTCAATGTGTTCGTATCCGATGATGAGCATATGAAGAACGTGCTTTCTAAGGTGCTCAACATTTCTTTTGAAGATAATGTTGCAATTCGATCAGATTTTATTATGCGTAAGGAGGTAACGCCATTACTCAAGGCTTACTTCGCCAAAAAGTGAGACACGATTTCAATAACCGCCAAAGTGTCTTATTCTGTCTCATTTTCCTAAACCACCCTTATTCTTCAAAGAACCCTTAATCTGCCTTGATTTCAAAATGAGACAGTGACCGAGACGGGTGAAATACGCTTAGTTTGCTTGATGCGAAAAAACACCCTAGAGACCGAGACGCCTCGACTAAGGAGTAGAAGGGGTCACAAGAAAGCCTTACGGTGTCTTATCACGCAGGTTCAAGACCACGACAGCCAGCAAACTTGAGCTAGCTCAAAGATAGGGCTAGTAAGAGACAACTATACTGTAAATTGCATACCTGCTGAGAGCAGTATCCAGAACATAAAAGCACCCAATCGGGTGCTTTTATGTTTGACTTGCTATATACCCCCCAGGGGGTATATAATACTATGTATGAAATATATGGAAGACAAAAGTAAGGTCAAAATCATTCGTCGCCTCAAGCTCATTGAGGGTCAGATTCGAGGTCTGCAAAAGATGATCGAAAGTGACACCTACTGTATTGACGTGATCACCCAAACTTCCGCAGTCAAACAAGCACTTTCAAATATTGAAGATTTGTTGCTTGAAAATCATCTTGGTGGGTGCATTCTGAATCAGGTTAAGGCTGGACAGACCGAAAAAGCAAAACAGGAGATTTTAAAAGTTTATAAGCTAAAGAGAAAATAATTTATGCACACACAAACATACAACGTAAAAGGAATGCATTGTGCCTCATGTTCATCTGTTATTGAAAAAACATTTAAGAAAGTTGATGGTGTGCATTCTGCAGAGGTGAACTATGGAACGGAGAAGGCCAAGGTTTCCTTTGATCCTTCAAAAATAAGTCCTCACGACCTCTCTAAGCATATCGAACCTCTCGGATATTCACTCGATGTCCCCGAGACAGCGAACGAGATGGGTATGTCTGAAAGTGAGCATGCGGCTCACTTGGGATTGAATCAGTCAAAGAAAGAGAAGCTCAATGAAGTTGCGGACATGCGGACGAAAGTGCTCTCTGCAATTCCTCTGGCAGTTTTTGCTGCTTTCGTTATGGGTTGGGATATTCTCGCTGAGTACAGCATCGTTCCTGCAATGAGCTACACACTCAAGGAATTCTTTCATCATCTTCTCCCGATATTTGCCACCTATATCCTTTTTGTAGTTGGTAAGCCGTACCTCCTTGGTTTTTATAGATTTCTCCGATACGGCAAAGCGAATATGGATACCCTTATTGGTATCGGTACGGTAGCCGCTTTTTTATACAGTTTCGCCGTCAGTGCTTTTGAGGACGTTCTTAAGCCGTTTATTAACGTCGAGTACCAGTACTATGACGTGACGATAGTGGTTATTACCTTTATTGCGCTCGGTAAATACCTCGAAGCCAGGTCTAAAATTAAGACTGGTGATGCGATCGAGAAACTTCTCAATCTTCAAGCCAAAACAGCATTGGTTGTTCGTGACGGAAAGGAAATAGAGATTCCAGTAAACGACGTAAAGCATGGAGATCTGATTATCGTGAAGCCAGGCTCAAAAATTCCTGTTGATGGTGTCATCACTGAAGGCTCATCTTTTATTGATGAATCGATGGTTACAGGAGAGCCGATGCCTGCCCAGAAAAAGATTGGCGACAATGTCGTATCTGGCACAATGAATACAAGTGGATCATTCACCTTTAAAGCTACAAAGGTTGGTTCAGAGACACTGCTCGCTCAGATCATAAAGATGGTTGAAGATGCTCAAGGAAGCAAGGCGCCAATACAGGCAATGGCAGACAAAATATCAGCCATCTTTGTGCCCATAGTTCTTATAATCGCTTTTCTTACCCTCGGTGCATGGCTCATTATTGGGTCGCAGTATCTAGGATTTTCTCAGGCACTTTCATTCGGTCTCGTATCCTTTGTGGGAATCCTAGTAATAGCTTGTCCATGTGCACTTGGTCTCGCTACTCCAACTGCAATAATTGTTGGAGTCGGCAAAGGTGCCAAGGAAGGAATTCTCATCAAAGATGCGGCTACTCTCGAAAAGCTTCATAAGGTAAACACAGTTGTGGTCGACAAGACAGGAACAATAACCAAAGGAAAGCCGACACTTGTCGACATACAAAACCTCGCAAACTTGAAAGATGATGAACTTCTTTCAATTCTCGCTTCGCTTGAGAAAAAATCTGAGCATCCGATCGCACATGCAATCGTAAACTACGCACAGGAGAAAAATATCTCGATATCTGATGTTTCAAACTTTGCAGGAATACAAGGAAAAGGTCTCAAGGGAGAGATCAGGGGCACTGAATATTTTGTGGGCAATGCGAAGCTTGTGACCGACCTAAAAATTTCATTTGACGCTGATAGGTTAAATGAGTTTACCTCGCAAGGAAAGACACCAGTCATTCTTGCTACCAAAGAGAAGGTACTCGGTTTTGTGATGGTGGCAGACGAAATAAAGGCTGAGTCAGTAGAGGCTATCAAAAGTCTTCATGCTCTCGGCATAAAAGTGGTTATGCTTACAGGAGACGATGAAAAAGCCGCTAAGTATATCGGATCACTCGTTGGTATTGATGACATTGTGGCGCATGTATTACCACAAGATAAGCTTGAAAAAATAAAAGAGCTCCAGTCACAGGGTCGTATTGTCGCTATGGCAGGTGATGGGGTGAATGATGCTCCCGCACTTGCCCAAGCTGACGTCGGTATTGCCATGGGAACAGGTACGGATGTCGCGATTGAGTCGGCAGGAATCACCCTCCTTGGAGGGGACATTTCAAAGCTCGTAAAAGCCATTAAGCTTTCAAAAATTACCATGAGAGGAATCAAGCAGAATCTTTTCTGGGCATTCATATACAACATCGTTGGTATACCGCTTGCGGCAGGTGCTTTCTATCCAATCTTTGGTTGGCTTTTGAATCCTATTTTTGCTGGATTTGCTATGGCGATGTCGTCGGTCTCCGTAGTCTCGAACTCACTTCGCATTAAAGCTAAGAAATTATAAGTATGAAAACACACATATTACACGTATCTGGTACGCATTGTGCATCATGCAAAATCTTGATCGAGGATGTCTTGAATGAACAAGACTTCATACAAAATGCACGAGTCAATCTGAAGAATGAAATTGTGGAAATAGAAACTGACAGTGATTATTCCTCTGAAAAATTAGCAGATATGCTGACAGATAAAATCAAATCTAATGGTTATATTCTTTCCGTTGAAAAAACGGTCAAGGAAAAACAAAGTGACGATGTTATTTGGAAAGCTCTCCCGATTGGACTTGGTTTCCTGGTGTTGTTCTTTTTATTACAGAAATCAGGAATTCTTAATCTTGGGATCGGTGGGCAGACCACACCAATCACAAGCTTCATTATTGGGCTCATAGCTTCGGTTTCAAGCTGTCTTGCTATAGTGGGAGGATTGGTTTTGTCTCTATCAGCAAAGATATCTCAAGACAATGTGAGCGATACCAAAACGTTTCTACTCTTCCATATAGGAAGAATTGTCAGCTTTGCAATATTGGGTGGGGTGCTTGGCGCTGTAGGAAGTGCTATCGGCATTAATTTTACCCTTACGGCAATATTAGGTCTTTTGGCATCGCTTGTGATGCTCACGTTAGGTTTGAATCTGGTTGGAGTTTTTAAAAAGAACAAAATTGCTCTGCCGTCTGGAATCTTTAATTTCTTCAGGAGAATTGAGCATAAAACGTTTACTCCACTCATTCTCGGTTTTGCCACATTTTTCTTACCGTGCGGCTTTACCCAATCAATGCAGGTTTCCGCATTAGGTAGTGGATCTTTTGGTTCAGGAATGTTTATCATGCTAGCTTTTGCCCTCGGGACGTTACCAGTGCTTTTACTTCTCTCGTTCGGGTCTGCGTCGTTCGCGCACGGAAGACATGCGCCTTTATTCTTTAAATCCGCAGGAGTTGTGGTGATCGGTCTTGGACTATTCGCACTACTTGCTGGCTTGGCAGGACTCGGAATTATCAATCCATTATTTAATATATAATTAACTTTATGAATAAAATTGCTTTATCAATTATCACTATCGGACTCATTATTGGAATCGGTACTATTTTTGTAGGTTCGAAAGGTAGCGATAAAACTGCATCAACACAGGCTATGCAGAATGTTGAGGTAAGAGATGGAATTCAATACATAACCGTCGATGCTAAAGGTGGATACTCCCCAAAACTATCTAACGCAAAAGCAGGGATTCCTACAAAACTAATTATGAAGACAAACGGTACTTACGACTGTTCTTCATCACTTGTAATCAAGTCATTGGGATATCAAAAGATATTAGCTCAAACTGGAGAAGAAGTGATTGATGTAGGAACACCCAAGGCAGGAGAACCACTCCAAGGAGTTTGTGGTATGGGGATGTATAACTTTGTAGTTAATTTTAGCTAATGTATATCTGTTTTTCTTTGAGTAGTATTTTACTCTTAAAGCAAGTAAGCAGTTCTCGTTTCTCTTCAATTGCTCCGTCCTTTAAAATAAATTTAGCGTAGTCTCTTATATCTACGTCTTTGATTTGTATCTGCTGTTTAATATTCAAAACTGATTGTTGAAACTTCTTAATTCGCTCAACCTCGTATTTGATCTTATCTTTCATTCCGATTTCACTGATATTGATGCGATCGAGTAGTTTCTCAAATTGCTCTATAAGGTCTACTTCGTTTATGTACCCACACTTGCAGTACTTATCTTTTGACTTCGTACAGCTGTAGTAAACGTGCCTATTCACAGATCCATCTTTAAGCTTCTTAAACTTCTCATCTGCACAGATCCCAGAGTCGCATAGACCACACGACATCATCTTTGTGAAAGCGAATTCTTTCGGTTCTTGTATTCGTAGTACCTGGCTTTTTACCTGACCTTGAACCTGATCATAAAGTTCCTTACCGGAGCGCGGATACTTAGTTGTTGAGGTTCCTCGAATATTTTTTCCATTTTTTACCAACATGGGTCCATTTTGAAATCCCCATGTGAGAGCTGGTAGTGATGCTATATCCGAATAAGGTATCATACAGAAATTTCCATTTGTACCTAAGCCAAATACAGCGTTATCAACAGAAAAATTTCCAGTAGCTTTTAAAGGATCAATCCATTTTTGTTTCCGGATACCGTTGTCAATGTATCCACCAACAGGGTAATGAACAGAGTCGACAAGTGGTCCGTTAACGCAAAAAATTAGAAGATTGTTTTCAATGCAATTACTTGCTTTACCAAAACCAATGTTTAAATGATTTGTCTTGTAAACTTTGGTTTGCGCGGTAGCAAATACTAAGAAGATAAAATTTGGTATTACAAATAAAAAGAACTTTTTCATACGCGATAGATTTTTAATCATTATATAATATTTTATAAATAAGTCAATTTTTGTGTAACACAAAAGCAAAACTGCGCTATACTTACACCATGGACGCATCTCGTAGTGACCGTATCGCATATGATCTCTTGTCAGTAGACACATTGCATCGAGCCGATGAGCAGTTCGTGCATCAGTACATCGTTGATGCATATACTGCACAGACTGCGACACTCGACACCAAGCCGATCGCACTCATCTTTGCGCTTGTCGGACTGTACTTACACGTCGAGCATCACTATACCGGTCGGCAGATCCAGGATGCGCACATGCAGCTTGCGGCTGGGCCGCATCAGTGGCCGGCGGTGATATTTCCTCAGAAGCGTGGCTCGATCACTGCTGCGACGGTTGTCCGTGAGCCACACGGAGCCAAACGCGATGCGATGATCGGTCTGTGGACTGCTTCAGTCTGGCATGCATGGCAACAAAGTCATGAGATCGTCAAATCCTTCGCAAAGACCCGGCTCGGTGTTTAGTGTTATACTGGAAGGCATATGCAAAATACCAAATCAATCACCGCCATTGTAGGAGTGCTCGTCATAGTTATTGCGCTTGTCATCGCAGGTGTACAACATGCACAAAAGGTAGATCAAGAAAGCAAGGTTGCTTCAGAGCAAACATCAGCTCCAAGCGAATCTGTTCGCCCGACAACTACTCCTGTCGCGCCCAAACCAACAACAACTCCAACTACTTCTACAACAAGTACTCCAACAGCAGGTCCCAAGACGTATACTGCAGCACAAGTTGCAACACACAGCAGTCAGTCTGATTGTTGGACCATTGTTAATGGTGGCGTGTACAACCTCACGAGTTGGGTTTCCAAACACCCAGGCGGATCACGCGCTATCTTGAGTATGTGTGGAGAGGATAGTTCTGAATCGTTTAACGAACAACATGGTGGACAGGGTGGTCCAGAACGAGTCCTTGCAAGTTATAAAATAGGCACACTTGCCAAATAAGAGTAGTTTATATGTATAAATCATACGCGCCACTTGTCCTTCGGACTGGACTTGCATTTGTGTTTCTCTGGTTTGGGTTTACGCAGCTCTATGACCAAACTATGTGGACTGGACTTATCCCAGAGTTTCTCACCAAGGTTGCGTCTGCAGAGACGTGGGTGTTGTTCAACGCTGTGTTTGAAATCATCACAGGATCACTTCTTGTGTTTGGTGTAGGGGTACGATTTGTAGTGCCATTACTTGTACTTCATCTTTTGATGATTGTTTGGACACTTGGACTTACTGCAGTCGGTATTCGTGATATAGGGCTCCTTGTAGCGCTTGGTGCGGTATGGCTACAAGGTAGAGATGACTACTGTGGTTTGTCCAAGAGTTTGGATAAATGAGGGTTTCGTAGTATTGACTTTTCTCAATTCACAATTCTAATACTACCACCTGGTGGTGCATGGTATAGTGGATATATGTGGCACATCGATGGATCGCACAGGTACGTGCCACACAACTACTACAAGTAATTGCATTTTGAAACATTATGAAAAAAATCATCGCAACGAGTGGTCTGCTTGCGTATATACTCTACTTCAACTCAACTGGAGCGATAGCTGCAGCGATGCCAGAGATAGTCGCAACAGACGTTGTCCAAGGTCCCAAGTACCACCAGAACAGCACCTCACGATTTGAACGACTCACGCACAAGCTCGGCATTGATCCTGCCGAATTTGCCAAAGATCTCGCGCTCGGCAAAAGCCCCAAAGAGATCATGAAAAAGTACAGCATTACCAAAAACCAGTTTCGCGAACTTATCAAATAGCAATAGTTTCAAAGGCCCTAAAGGGGCTTTTGTTGTGTTACTATAGCGCTATATGTTTCCTCAAGAGCGCCAGTTTGTACAAACTGTTATGAAGTACTACAAAGTCCACGGGAGGCATGACCTCCCATGGCGACATACCAGTGATCCGTACAGGATCGCTGTTTCTGAGCTCATGCTGCAGCAGACCCAAGTTGCTCGTGTACTACCCAAGTATCAAGCCTTCATCAAGGCATTTCCAACAGTTCGTGCACTCGCGCGCGCGTCCCTTCGAGACGTGCTTCATCTGTGGAGCGGGCTCGGGTATAATCGTCGCGCCAAATTTCTCTACAACATGGCACAAGTGGTTGTCGAGAAATACAAAGGAACATTTCCAGAGACTATCGAGGGTCTAGAGAAGCTTCCCGGCATCGGTCCATATACTGCTGGAGCAATCTATGCATTTGCATACAACAAAGCCTGGCCGGTGATTGAGACCAACATACGCACTGTCTATATCCACCACTTTTTCAAAGACAAAGAGGGTGTCAGTGACAAACAGCTCATGCCTATCATCAAGCGGACAATGCGCAAAACAAATCCACGCCAGTGGTACTGGGCCCTCATGGACTATGGCACATATCTCAAAAGTATCGGTATAAAAAACAATGCACAGAGTGCACATTATACGAAACAGACAGTGTTCAAAGGATCGCTTCGAGAAGTGCGCGGTGCGGTACTTAAAACACTCGTAGGCGGTTCGCTACCTGAAGCGAAGCTCCTTGCCAAAGTCCCTCGTGCACACGAAGTACTCCCAACACTCATCGCTGAAGGCTTGGTACACAAGCGTGGCAAGAGCTATGCACTCTGATCGAGTCGTGAAGCGTACACAACTGCAAGGATAAGTATCGTTGCCAGTACACCAAAGAGAAGCGATGTGTTACCGATGGTAAGTACGAGTGCGCCAGCAAGTGGTGCGCTGATGTAGGCAAGCGGGAGAGTCATACGGAGCGTCCCGATGAGCGCAGTGTCACGCTCGCTGACATGCTTGAAAAACGCGCTTTCCGCTGCAACTTCGATGATGCTCGCACCGATACGTGTCACAAACAGTACAAGTGCAAAAAAGAGCGCGCTTGTTGAGATATCAAGCGCAAGGAGATATGTCGCAATCCCTGCAATCGCAAATCCTCCCATGAGGAGCTGCTTTTCATTGTGAAGTTTGTCTGCAATCTTTCCTGTCCAGTATTGCAGCAACACAAACGGCAGCAGCATCACAGAGAGGATGATACCGATCATCCCGATCGAAAATCCGAGACTCGTCAGGTATGGAGTCAGATAGATCACCATCCATGCAAAGAAAAACTGAATCACAAAATACAGTACGACAAGCCTTCGTGCATACGGGTGTGCACTGAGCGCTTGAAATGATTTGGTAAATGAGATCTTGGGAAGGTGCGTGCTGCTGCGGATACGTTTGATACCAAGGAGGAGTCCACAGGCAGCAACGAGCGCTATGGCCGCTGCAATGTATGTCCCCGTGAGGCCGATCGTTGTTGCGATGAGGCTTGCTGCCATCGGTGCGAGTACCCAGCCTGCATTGTTGAGGGTCAGATAGATACCGCGGATATTGCCCGTGTTGTGCTCACGACTATAGTGCTCGACCACGAGGTCAAAGCCGTACCAGATGACACTGTTGAGCGAGAAATACACGATAAACACACTCACAAACCAGTGCGTCTGAGCGATCGTACCAAGCGCAAGAAGGAGAAGTGCCGCACACAGCAGTGTCCCAATCAGAAATCTACTCGAGCCAGTTTTGCGCACGACATTGCCAGCTCCGATAAGGAGGAGGAGTGAGAGTGCTGATGCGATGGTATACGCACTACTTACACCAAGCGGACTGGTGTGAAGCGCAAGTACGGTCGAGTTGAGGTACGAGAGGAGTGCGAGGTGTAGTGAGAAAAAAAACGATGCAAAAAATACTGGTCGCAGGTGTTTCATTACAACACTAGTATAACAGGGATCACGAGTGGACGCTTTGCAGTTTTTTGGAACAAGTATTTACTCACTGTTTCTGCAACGATGTTTTTGAGTGGATCGAGGTCTGCTTGGTTGATGTTTTTCCAAGAAGTTTCAACTGTGCGCTTGACGAGGATACGTGTTTGTCTCAAGAGTTCTTGGTTTTCTTTGAGGTACACAAATCCGCGAGAGATGAGATCTGGGCTTTTGCGTAGGAGTCCGTTTTTGCTATCGACAACTGCAACCACAACAAACATACCGTCTTCTGCGAGCATCTGACGATCGCGGATGACGACGTTTTGTTCGTCACCGACAGAGAACCCATCAACCATCATCGGAGACGATGGTGCCTTTTCTTTGCGAACACCGATTTTGGTGCCTTCATGGGTTATCTCGATGATAGTTCCGTTGTCAGGGACAACGATGTTTGCCTCAGGCATGCCAAGCTCCATCGCGAGCTCTTTGTGAAGTTCGAGGTGGTAGTGGTGGCCGTGGATCGGGATGAAGAACTTGGGATGAATCTTGCGGTGGAGCCATTTGATGTCTTCTTTGTTACCGTGACCAGTTGCGTGGACGTATTCTTCGCCAGGAGTGCGGTATGAGATGATCTTCACACCTTGTCGAGAAAGGCCGTCTTTCATTGCTTGGACTGCACGTTCGTTGCCAGGGACAACAGATGCAGAGAGGATGATGCGATCGCCTTTGCGAAGCGAGATCTTTTTGTTGGTTTTGTTTGCCGCACGGTTGAGCGCACCAAACTCTTCACCTTGCGCTCCTGTGATGAGTACGAGGACGCGATCAGGTGGGTACTTGTCGATATCTTCAACAGGGATGATTGTCCCCTTTTGTGGCTTGAGGAGTCCTGCTTGGATGATGACATCGATGTTGGTTTTCATCGAGCGACCCTCGACCACGACCTTTTTGCCGAGCTCTTCTGCGATCTCAACGATACGGATGAGGCGAGTGATGTGCGATGCGAACGCTGCGATAAAGATGCGGTTGTTTTTCTCACGACGAAGAATCGCTTCGATACCTTGGTGTACTTTGATTTCTGCAAGCGAGAACCCTTCGTTTTCGATGTTGGTAGAGTCAGTCATCAAGAGGAGGTTGTTTGCATTGTCAAACTGCTTGTACTCTTCTTCTTCGCGCTCTGAAACGACACCATCGATCTGGTCGAGCTTGAAGTCTCCAGGGGTGACGATGTTGCCGTACGGAGTCTCAACGATGATACCCATTGAGTCAGGGATTGTGTGTGTCACACCCCAGAAGCGCACCTTCATGTTTCCGAGCGTGATTGATTGGTCGTTTTCGACGACGATTGCGTTCATCGGAGGCAGGTGCGGGAACTCTGCTTGTCGTTTCTGACACATAAGCACGGTGAGGTTGCGAGAGTAGAGTGGTGGGTTGCCGATACGTGAGAGTACGAGTGGTACACCACCGATGTGATCAAGGTGTCCGTGTGTGATGATGAGCGCACGGATTTTGCCTTTGCGTTCTTCGAGGTAGCGTGTGTTGGGGATCACGTAGTCGATGCCAGGCGTTGCTTCGTTGGAGAAGTGCATACCTGCATCGATGACGATGATATCGTCTCCGATCTCGATCGCGGTCATGTTTTTGCCGATTTCTTCGACACCACCAAGCGGGATGATGCGTATAGTTCCCGGTGTTGGATCAGGGATGTGTGCTGTCTTGCGATCTACTGGCTCTGCCATCACATCAGCAGTGAGTCCTGGATGTGCTGGGCGGCGTGCGCGGTCAAATGAACGACGATTGCCAAATGAGCGCTTTGGTTTTGAAAATGATTTTCGTTGTGTTGGTTGTTGTTTTTGTTCCATAGTTATCGATTATTGTTTGCAAAGATACGCCAGACTTTGTTGTATCTCACATACCAGGTACTCGTATCGCGATAGCGGTCAGTTGGACTGGTAAGGATTTCTGGAGTAGTGATTGTTATATCGCTGTCGTGTACCAAAAGATATGATTTTGTATAGAGTGGGACGACAGTCTTGTATCCAAGGGGTGCACGTGCTGCAAGGATGATTGGATACTGTTGGCGCTGTATACCATCCTCAAAGATACCGTAATCAAATGCTTTGATAGTTAGATCAATCCCAGCAGTCGCGAGCGTTTCTTTGAGTGCTCGAGCAAGCGCAAGAAGTGAAGGATCATTTTCTACTGCAAGAGAGAACGAGGAGTCTAGAGGAGGGTTGGATGCTACAGGAGCTTCCACATAACCGCTTTCTACTATAGCAAGGATGGTGTCTTTGTCAATCGATTCTTGTGCACGGGCAACTATCTGCTCAGAGAGTGCGCCCTGTTGTGCAAAGATACTGTACACGTCTGGAGACGCGACTCGTTTGAGACGATAGTTATTGGGAAGTGTACGTACTGTTGGGATCGTTGCATCAAAGGTCATATCGATTGATGTATCAAGAAGTGCATTTTGCAGCGCTGTTTGATTTGCAAAAAACGCAAATCGGTATGTGTCGATATATGGGTGGGTATGGTTGTAGTGCTTGTTGCGTTTGAGTGTGATTTCTGAAGTGACACCATTTGTCTGCGCAACATGTGCGATACGCCACGGACCACTTCCAACACCACGGAGGTTATATGGGTTATCAGAGAGTGCTTCTATCGGGAGATCGCTCCACAGGTGTGCAGGCAGTATCCTCAGTGTTGTTTCCTTGAGGAACGTGCTATCAGGAGCGGGAAGTGTTATCACTACAGTTTGTGGTGTCGGTGTATCTATCGCGATCGTTTGCCACATGGAGAGCTGATCAGTCTTGGCAAGGAGTCCGTATGTAAAAGAGATATCACTACTTGTGAGTGGTTTGCCGTCACTCCACTTGAGGTTCGGTGCGAGTGTAAACGTATAGCGAAGTCCGTCAGGTGAGACACTATATGATTCGGCGAGGTCTGGTTGGATAGTCCCATCGGCAGTTATGCGCATGAGTCCTGAGTAGACAAGGGTGGTGAGTGTTTGGTCCGTCTCAGTTGTTGCTAGAAGTGGGTTGATAAACTGTGGCGCGCCGATCACTCCTTCAGTCAGTGTGCCTCCGTGCGCAGGTACTTTGACGAGCAGCCTATCGTTGAATGTGATCAGAAATACATACCCTGCGATTACCGTGAGCGCAAAGAGGATCGATAGGACGAGTCCTTGCCAAGTCAGTGGACGAGCAAAGAGTTTTGCTCGAGCAAACTGCGGTGGAAGTTTGTATTGTTTGATGAATGTAAAAAAGGTCGACATACACGACCTATGGATTAGAGTACGATGACTGCAAGACTTGCGCCGACAAAGATAACCGCGACGATGATCGTGAGCACGAACAAGAAACGTTCAGCTCCGCGTCTGGTTTGTAAAAACGAACTATTGTCGCCACCAAGCCAACTACTCGTATCGCCCTGTGTCCGTTGGAGGAGTACGAGAACGATGAGCGCGATGCTTGAGATGATTTGTACGAGATGCAGTATATTTGCCATAGGTGAAACGTCTTATGATAGCACAAACAAGAACCCTGAGCAATTTACTCTCTGGAAAGCTCCTGCATGAGCGATCTGCCTTGTTCGAGCGGATCGAGAGTTGGGATACCATCCGGTCCGAGGAGTACAGAGACGAAATCATATGTTGCAGGGCCATCCTTTTGTAGTGTTGCGGTAAAGATGCCAGAGATCGAAAGGCTTCCTCCCATGATGAGCCTTCGTCCACCGACAAAGTTGCCCAGACTATATGCGATGGGCGCGCTTTGATATGTTTCTATCTTGCGAAGTACGTGTGGTCCAGATCCGAGTACGAGATCCGCGCCTGCATCTATCGCAACACGTGCGACTTGAGCTACGTCACCACGATTTTCGCTACCGACGTACTCAGTTGTATTTGGGACGGCTGTCTTGTCGCTACCTTCTGCGCCTCCATGAAAGATAACAATCACAAAATCATTTTCTTGTGAAAGTCTCTGTGTTTCTCGTGCAATAAATTCGTAGTCAGCGATCGTCTGCGCAGGAGGAGTACTTGAAAGGCCAAGGATACCAACTGTTTTGTCTTTGACGGTGATGCTTGTTGTCGGTTTGGTTGGTGAGATATAGGGTATACCTACTTCATCCAGGACACGCTCAGTGTCAGCAAGTCCTTCCTCAAGGAAATCATACGAGTGGTTGTTGACGAGTGAGACGAAATCAAATCCTGCATCTGTGAGTGCATATGCAAACGACAGATCTCCGCGAAACGAGTGGCATTGATCTGAGGCGAGAAACACACATTTGTCCACGCGTCCTTCTTGTGCAAATGTTCCTTCGAGGTTGCCGATCATGAGATCTGGTTTTTGGAGCTCTTCTTGTACAGATACAAACGCGCTTCTGTTGTAGAGTGTGTCAGTGCTTGGCACCATGTCACCCACCCATCCGATAGTGATGTTTTGGTCAGTGGGTACTGGACGCACAAACACACTTGTCGGTGCTTCAGCCCACAGCACGCCGGTACCGATGATACCTGCAACCACAACAAACCCGATTACATATCGAACGATACTCCGCATACGTTATACCA
Source organism: uncultured Candidatus Saccharibacteria bacterium (assembly GCA_964441495.1). Classification (GTDB taxonomy): domain Bacteria; phylum Patescibacteriota; class Minisyncoccia; order Phycocordibacterales; family UBA9973; genus UBA4124. The sequence continues at coordinate 66,121 of CAYTXV010000001.1, read as the reverse complement.
GTACATAATCAAGTAATCGCTTCACGATATCGGCATTGCTGACTTTGAACCTGACAGTGTCACCGATGCGAAATGTTTTGCGTGTTTTGCGACCAACGATGGCAAGTTCCTTTTCGTTGTACTCAAAGAAATCACTCCCGAGGTCACGCAGTCGTGCCATGCCTTCACACCGAGTTTCTTTTTCTTCGATGAATATACCGTTTGGAGATACGCCAGTGATTGTGCCATCAAACACTTTGCCTACACGAGTCGACATGTACTCAACCTGCTTGTATTTGATAGATGCACGTTCTGCATCTGCAGCTTCCTTTTCGCGTACTGATGAGTGCTGGCAAACTTTGTCGTAGTACTCCCACATTTCTTTGGGGATGGTGCCGTTGCCGAGGTAGTGGGTGAGGAGTCGATGTACGACAGTGTCTGGGTATCTACGGATCGGAGAAGTGAAGTGAGTGTAAAACTCAAATGCAAGTCCATAGTGACCGATGTTTTTGGTGCTATAGATTGCTTTTGCCATTGAGCGGACGATTGCGGTTTGGATTGTTTCCTTTTCTGGTTTGCCATCGAGCGACTGGACGAGATCATTGAGCGCTCGCGCGGGGATGATGCCATCGTCATCGACAGGGAGTGTGTACCCCATACGCTTGAGAAACACCTTGAGGTCTTCCATACGTTCTGGATCGGGTGCATCGTGGATGCGGTAGACGAACACGCGCGAGTTGTCTTTGTCACCAGTGGTGATGAACTCTGCAACTTTGCGGTTGGCAAGGAGCATGAGCTCCTCGATCATGTGATGTGTCGGACCGCGCTGTTTGACGTACGCAGAGAGCGGTACGCCGTGTTCATCGAGTTTAAATTTCACTTCGACAGTATCAAGCACCATCGCGCCATTGTTGAAGCGTTCCTTTTCGAGGTGTTGTGCAATCTTGAGCGCTGCTTCAAGCTCTTTCAAAAATGGTCCTTCTTTTGTATCGAGTACTTTTTGTGCACCCTCGTATGTGAAGCGCTGGTGTGAGTGTATGACTGTCTTGCCATACCATTCATCGACGATCTTCATGTCTTTGTCGATGATAAACACTGCAGACATGGTGAGTCGGTCGACATCAGGGTTGAGTGAGCACATGTCGTTCGAGAGTGCTTCGGGGAGCATGGGTATTGTGCGGTCGACGAGGTAGACACTTGTCGCGCGTCGGTACGCTTCTGCATCGAGCGCAGTATCAGGACGCACGTAGTGCGAGACATCTGCGATGTGTATACCGATTTCTACTTTGCCATCATCCAAGAACTGTACTGATATCGCATCATCAAAGTCTTTGGCGTCTTCGGGGTCGATCGTAAACGTTGTGATCTGGCGAAAGTCGCGGCGGTGTGCGATTTCGTCAGGAGTTATGCCGTGCGCTTTGATCGCAGTAGCTTCTGCAGCAACCGCAGGAGGGTAGTCGCTATCAAATCCCTTTTCGAGTGCGAGTGAGAGCATCTCGGCGTTGTTCTCGAGCGGCTTACCGAGCACTTTGACGACTTCACCTGTCGGAGAGCTCATCGGGTCTGGCCAGTCAGTGATCGCGCAGAACACTTTGTCACCCTGCTTTGCACCACCGAGTTTCTCCTGTGGGATCGTGATCGGTGTGTACATACGACCGTCGTTAGTGACGATACAGTGCGCGCCTTGTTCGAAACTGAGCGTGCCAGAGTAGCCAACCTTTGCACGGCGGGTGATGTCTACCACTTTGCCATAGGGGTTTTCGTGGTTCGCATTTGCAAGTTCGGTCACCTCTACACGTACTGTGTCACCATGAAATGCGCGATTGAGTGCTTCGCGAGGGACTTCTATCGCGATCTTGAGATCGCGGATCTTTACAAAGCCGATACCTTTGGTTGAAATATTGATCGAGCCCTCATACTCAGCCCCGACAGAGACGTTTTCCATGGAAACACTTTAACATGAGGTCTTTGTATTGCATAATCTGACAATCCCTGCTATTATCGTGCCTACATGTTAAAGATCAGACTACAACGTATCGGACGCAAAAACGAACCAGCTTTTCGCTTGGTGGTGACCGATCACAAAAACGCAGCGCAAAGTGGCAAGTTCCTCGAGATCCTCGGCTCTCACACTGTCAAAAACGATGCTGTTTCTTTCAGCAAAGAGCGCATCCAGCACTGGATCAAAATGGGTGCACAGGTCTCTCCAACAGCGCACAACATGCTTGTCAAGGCAGGGATAGTAGAAGGTAAAAAGAAGAACGTGCTTTCCAAGAAATCTCCAACCGTCAAGCGCAAGGAAGCAAAGAAAAAATAATATCTCCGCAAAACACACAATTTCTTCGGTCCTCGGGTCAGTTCACCAGACACTCAGAAATTGTGTGTTTTGCTATGATATACTGAGATCTGTTATTACTGGATTCAATTGAGTGAAGCATTATGTCTGACAAAGAATTTCTAGAACTCGTGGTAAAAGCGCTCGTAGATAACCCTGCCGATGTCGTCATCGATAGGACAGTGGATGAGATGGGGGTACTCCTGACGCTCTCAGTCAACCCGGTCGATATGGGCAAGATCATCGGCCGCCAGGGCAACACTGCAAAGGCCATCCGCACCCTCCTGCGTGTCGTGGGTATGAAGCACAATGCTCGGGTAAACCTCAAGATCAACGAGCCAGCAGGCTACAAAGGCCAGCCAGACGTCGCAGACCTCGATGACGCGATGGCAGACCTCAAGGATCTCTAATACTTGACATTTATTTTAAATTTGCTATAAACTAAGCAGATCGATTTAGAAGTTCTTTCTTCGGCTGTTTTTGTGCACTTCCTAGATTTCTTCATGCTTTTACAGAGCAAAATTTAAACGGTGGGCGCGGCCGTTATCGTAGGCACAAATTCAAGAGAGAATTCGAAAACCCGGGATATGTACACCATTTATCGTATTGGATGGACATATACCCGGTTTTTTGTTTTTGTATAATTTGTGGTTATATAAAGAAAAACTATGAAACAATTAAAGTTTCTGCCGATCATAGGTTTGTTTTTTGCAAAAGATTATGTACAAGGCGATACAAAAGTGCGCGAGCCTTTACGTTACTGGCTATATCAGTGGATCTGTGTTATCGTCGGAGCTATTCTGTATATACTTTTTGCCTAAGACTAAACCTTAGTTAAGGACATTGAAAAATGTCCTTTTTATTTTGACTAAATCTCAAAATATTGTATTGTTGTACTATGAAATTCCACTTTCTCACAATCTTTCCAGAGATGATCCATTCGTATATCGGCGAGTCTATACTCAAGCGGGCAGGGGAAAGCAAACTTGTCTCATTTGATGTCAAAAACATCCGGGACTTTTCAAAAGATAGACACAACAAGACTGATGAGCGTCCATACGGCGGTGGTCCAGGTATGGTGATGACTGCAGAGCCGATCCTACGCGCATATGAGAAGCTCAAGATGAAAAAGGGTGGCAAGGTCAAGGTGATCCAGCTCTCACCGAGCGGCAAACTCTTTGACAATGTAGCCGCCAAAAAGATGGCAAAGACATACTCAGACGTCGTGTTTGTCTGTGGTCGCTACGAAGGGGTAGACGACAGAGTGCGCAAGATACTCAAGGCGGACGAGTATAGTATCGGCCCGTACACACTCACCGGTGGAGAGCTCCCAGCGCTTGCGATAACAGACGCTATAGCTCGCCAGATACCAGGAGTACTCGGCAAAGGCGAGAGTGTCGAGGAGAACCGTATCGCAAGCCCTCGGGTCTATACGCGCCCAGAAACCCTCGTATACAAAGGCAAAACGTACAAAGTTCCCAAAGTCCTCGTCCAGGGAGACCACAAAAAGATAGATGAGTGGAGAAAAGAGCAGCAGAAGTAAAAACTTGACTTATTATTATAAATAAGGTACAATACCATACAATATTGTAGTACTTTAAATATTGGTTATGCAAAAAGATAAAAAAAGAAAAAAGTTGCTTGAGGACTTACTTGGGCAACAAAAATCTGCGCCACCAGTACTACAAACACTTTCACCAAACAAAGAAGAATTTAGTGAAAATCAAACGAAAAAAGGTGAAGAGGATAAAAAAGAACTTTATCCTGGAGGGTTTGTAGAGGCAGATTTTGAGAAATGGTAATTGGGTTCAGTAAATATAGGTCTCCTGTTTTGATACAGGGGGCCTTTTTATTTGACAATATAAGGCTTTTTTACTATACTGCAGTTCCTACAGTTTCCGGAAGAGTTGCGGTTGTCGTCTGTATTTTATTAGGAGAGTTTATCAGTAAGCCATGCTCGCACAGAGCATCGGCGATTTTTGCGTTTACATACCTACTGTTTATGAGTAAATCCAAGTCCTCAGCACGTCCAAAAAAGTATTTTTCGAAGTACAAAGAACCATTGGTCGAATTTCCTAATCTTATCCAGCACCAGATCGACAGTTACAACTGGTTGATCGAAAAGGGTCTCAAAGAAGTCTTTAAAGAGTTCACCCCGATCAACGACTATTCTGGCAAAAAGTTTCAGCTCGATCTCGTATCGTTTCATTTGACGCCGCCAACATACGACGAGCACTATGCCAAGGAAAACAAACTCTCCCTCGAAACACAGCTCAAGGCACGCATCAAACTCACCAACAAACAAAATGGCTCAGAAAAAGAGCAAGAAATCTTTCTCTCTGACATCCCGGTGATGACACCGCACGGCACCTTCATCATCAACGGTGTTGAGCGCTCGATCATCCCGCAACTCCAACGTTCAAGTGGTGTGTTCTTTACCGACCTTGAAATCAAAGGCAAGCGCTACTTTGGTGCAAAGATCATCCCAAACCGTGGTGTATGGATCGAACTCGAAAGTGATCCTTCAGGAGAAGTCTTTGTCCGTATCGACAAGAAAAAGAAGTTTTCGGTGATCACGCTGTTGCGTGCACTCGGACTTGCAGATGATGCTTCTATCCTCAAGCAGTTTAAAGGAGACACTATCCAAAACGTCATCAAACACGCTATCGAAAAGGACGCAATCAAAGATCAAACAAACGCATTTATCGAAATCTACCGCAAACTCCGTGATGGCGACCTCGCCAACGCAGAAAACGCACGTGAGTTCGTCCAGACACTCTTTGGTGAAGAGCGCTACGATCTCTCATCTGTTGGACGGTTTCGTTTCAACAACCGTTTCCAGCTCGACATGTCTGACAAGGAAATGGCGCGCAAGACACTTTCTGCAGCAGACATCGCAGTGATCGTGAGCCACATCATCACGCTCAACACAACTCCTGGTTCACGCGCAGACGATATCGATCACTTGGGATCACGACGTGTACGATTTGTCGGTGAAATGCTCCAGGCCAAGATTCACATGGGCTTCACACAGATCAAGCGTAACGTGCAAGATCGTATGAGTACGATCGATACTGCAAATGCGCTCCCGATCCAGGTTGTGAACCAGCGACCACTGCAGGCTCGTATCAAAGAATTCTTTACGACCAACCAGCTCTCACAGTTCATGCAGCAGGACAACATCCTCTCAGAAATCGAGGAACTTCGTACTGTGTCTGCGCTTGGTCCCGGAGGACTCACTCGTGAGCGTGCAACACTCGAAGTGCGTGACGTACACACCTCTCACTACGGACGTGTGTGTCCGATCCATACTCCAGAAGGTCCAAACATCGGACTTATCTTGCGCCTCTCTATCTATGCACGTGTGAACGAGTTTGGTGTGATCGAGACTCCGTATGCCAAAGTCAAAAACGGCAAGATCACTGACGAGATCGTGTATCTCAACGCTGCCGAAGAAGAGCGCTACATCATCGCACACGCGGGGATGCGTCAGGACGGTAGTGCACTTCCTGATCGTGTCGAAGCACGTATCCGTACATCACCAGGCATCGTTTCCAAAAACGAAGTTGACTTCATCGATGTCGCACCAAGTCAAGCATTTTCTGTTGCAACCAACATGGTGCCATTCCTCGAACACAATGACGCAAACCGTGCGCTCATGGGAAGTAACATGCAAAAGCAAGCTGTCCCACTCATCCGTCCAGAAGCACCACTCGTTGCAACTGGTATGGAAGAACTCGCAGCGCCATACTCAGGCCGTCTCGTGATGGCAGAAGAAGCGGGTGAAGTTGTTGCTGTCGATGCCAAGAAAATCACAGTCAAATCAGACAAGACTGGCAAAGACCACACATACACACTCGTAAACTTCCAGCGAACCAATGCGTTTAGTGCATTTCATCAGCGTCCTGTTGTGTCTCTCGGACAAAAGGTTAAAAAGGGCGAACTCCTCGCAGATACTTCAACAACCGATCAAGGGCAAATCGCAATCGGTCAAAACATGCGCGTTGCGTTCATGTCATGGAACGGTGCAAACTTCGAAGACGCGATCATCCTCTCAGAGCGACTCATCAAAGACTCAAAGTTCACTTCTATCTATATCGCAGAGTTTACCTGTGTGGTTCGCGATACCAAGCTTGGTCCAGAGATCACGACTCGTGATATCCCCAACGTTGGTGAAGCTCGCCTCAAAGACCTCGACGAAGAAGGTATCATCCGTGTCGGTGCAGAAATCAAAGAAGGAGATATCCTGGTCGGCAAAATCACACCAAAGGGTGAGACTGAACTTACCCCAGAAGAGCGACTCTTGCGATCTATCTTTGCGGAGAAGGCTCGTGACGTCAAAGATACTTCACTCAAGATGGATCACGGCAAGCGTGGTCGCGTGATCCGTGTCAAAGTGTTCTCACGAGAACGTGGAGATAGTCTCGAATCAGGCGTCCTCAAAAAGATCGTTATCGAAGTTGCACAGCTGCGTAACATCTCAGTCGGAGACAAGCTCGCAGGACGACACGGAAACAAAGGTGTCATCTCAGTCGTGCTCCCAGAAGAAGACATGCCATATACCGCAGATGGTAAGCCGGTTGATGTGGTACTCACACCGCTCGGTGTCCCATCACGTATGAACCTCGGACAGATCCTTGAGATTCACCTCGGACTTGCTGCGCACGAGCTCGGCTATCAGGCGATCGTTCCACCATTTAGTGGTGCAACCGATGCTGAGATCAAGGCAGAGCTCAAGGCTGCAGGACTTCCAGAAACAGGACTCGTACCACTCTATGACGGACGAACCGGTGAGAAGTACGAACAAGACATCGCAGTTGGATACATGTACATCCTCAAACTGCACCACATGGTCGAAGACAAGATCCACATGCGTTCGATCGGACCATACTCACTCATCACCCAGCAACCACTCGGTGGTAAGGCACAAGGTGGTGGTCAGCGCTTCGGAGAAATGGAGGTCTGGGCACTCGAAGGATACGGCGCGTCACACACACTCCGTGAGATGCTTACGATCAAGTCTGACGATATCCGTGGTCGTGCAGCAACCTTTGATTCGATCATCAAAGGTGAGCCCATCCGTGAACCAAACACTCCTGCGTCATTTATGGTGATGCTTAACTACTTGCGAGGTCTGGCGCTTGATGTTGACCTCAAAAAGTCATCGGTCGAAGCACAATCACAAGAGATAGATGCGTAACTATTGACCAGCCAATAACACACTATTTATGAAAACACTTGATACAACAAACTTTGACCAAATCACGCTCAAGCTCGCAAGTCCAGATACAATCCGCGAGTGGAGCTATGGTGAAGTCACCAAACCAGAAACAATCAACTACCGAACTGGTCGCTCAGAACGAGGTGGACTCTTTGATGAGCGCATCTTTGGTCCAGAAAAGGACTATGAATGTTACTGTGGTAAATACAAACGCATCCGGTACGCAGGCATCGTCTGTGAGAAATGTCAGGTTGAAGTAACGCAATCTATCGTTCGTCGTGAACGCATGGGTCACATCGAACTCGCTTCTCCTGTAGCGCACATCTGGTTCCTCCGTGGTGTACCGTCACGTATGAGTATCCTTCTGAACGTGTCACTCGCAGATCTCGAAAAGGTTGTCTACTTTGCTGGATACATCATCACGACAGTGCACGAAGACGAAAAGGCTCGTGTGGTTGCAGATCTCGAAGCAGAGTTTAAAAACAAACTCAAAAACGCTGCTGACGAAGAGACTCGTGAGAAACTCCGCACACTCCTTGCAAATACCAAAAAGGAAATCGCAGAGATCCGCGTCGGCAAAGTGCTCAATGAGCTCTCATACCACCACTTCTCACTCAAGTATGGTTCATCATTTGAAGCAAACATTGGTGCTGAAGCGATCTATCAACTCTTTGTGCAGATGGATCTCGAAAAGGTCAAAGCTGATACCGAAAAAGCACTCGAAAAAGCAGGTGCTGCAGATCGTGAGAAGCTCCAGAAGCGTCTCTCGCTCATCCGCTCGATGATCTATGCACAGGTTCGTCCAGAATGGATGTTCCTCACCGCACTCCCAGTGATCCCTCCAGCGATCCGTCCAATGGTTGCACTCGAAGGTGGTCGCCATGCGACAAGTGATGTCAACGACCTCTATCGTCGTGTCATCAACCGCAACAACCGTCTCAAGAAACTCAAAGAAATCGGTGCGCCTGATGTGATCCTGCGTAACGAAAAGCGTATCCTCCAGGAAGCAGTTGACGCGCTCATCGACAACTCAATCGCTGGCCAAGACAGTCCTGCGATGAGTCAGGCACAACGTCGCGCGCTCAAGTCTCTCTCTGATAACTTGAAATCAAAGCAGGGTCTGTTCCGACAAAACCTTCTCGGTAAGCGTGTTGACTACTCAGCACGTAGTGTGATCGTGGTTGGTCCAGAGCTTCGCCTCAACCAGTGTGGTGTACCAAAGCACATGGCACTTGAAATCTTCCGTCCGTTTGTGATCTCAAAGATCATTGCACGTGAGCTCGCATACAACATCCGTGGTGCAAACAAACTCATCGAAGATGGTATCCCAGAAGTATGGGCAATCCTCGAAGAAGTGATCAAAGGTAAATACGTCATACTCAACCGCGCGCCGACACTCCACCGTCTCGGTATCCAGGCATTTCAGCCAGTGCTGATCGAAGGAAATGCGCTTCGCGTGCACCCACTTGTTTGTCCTGCGTTTAACGCGGACTTTGACGGTGACCAGATGGGTCTGTACCTCCCGCTTTCTGCAGAGGCGCAAGCAGAAGCTGCAAATCTCGTTGCTGCTGACAAAAACTTGCTCAAGCCACAAAACGGTGATCCGATCGTGTCATCGAAACTGCTCGACATCGTGCTCGGTTGTTACTGGATGACTTCATCAGTTGACGGTGAGAAAGGTGAAGGACGATACTTTGCAAGTCCAAACGAAGCAATCCTTGCAAGTGATCACGGTATCGTCTCATATCGTGCCAAGATCAACGTGCTCGGTACCAACAACGAAAAGTACGCAGTCTTTGGTGGTAAGCCGTTTGAAACAACTGTGGGACGACTCTTGTTCAACGCAATCATGCCTGCAGACTTCCCATACCTCAACGAGGAAATGACTGCCAAGAAAATGGTAACCATCGTCGATAACCTCATCACCAAGTACGGTGTTGATCCGATCGCGGGTATCCTTGACCGCATGAAAGCGTTTGGTTACAAGTACGCAACCAAATCAGGTACAACCTGGGGTATCGACAACGTTATTGTGCCAAAAGATAAAGCTGCAATCGTTGCCAAATATCGCGCAATGGAAGAAGAGGTAAAAGGTCAGTTTGAAGACGGTCTCCTCTCAGAAGAAGAGCGATACCAGAGCGTGCTTACGATCTGGAACAAAGCAAAAGCAGAAATCGAAAAACTGCTCCCAGACACTATCAAGAAACACGGCTCAGTGTACGACATGGTGACCTCTGGAGCTCGAGGTACGATCTCAAACGTGACACAGATGGCAGGTATGAAAGGTCTTATCCAAAACACAACTGGACGAACTATCGACTTCCCAATCATCCCGTCATACAAAGAAGGTCTCTCACCACTTGAGTACTTCATTACGACTCACGGTTCTCGTAAAGGTCTTGCGGACACTGCGCTTAACACAGCTCGTGCGGGATACCTTACTCGACGTCTCGTTGATGTGGCACAAGACGTTATCGTTACCGAAGATGACTGTGGTACCAAGAGCGCAAAACGTGTTACCAAAGAAGTCATTTCAGGATTTGAGATTCCACTTTCCAAAAACATTCGTGGTCGTGTCCTTGCAAAAGACATCGTTACCGCAGATGGTACAGTGCTGTTCAAGCGTGGTCACATGATCACTCGTGAAGAAGCGCTTATGGTTGAAGCACAAGGCGTTACTGAAGTATTTATCCGAACCCCAATGACCTGTAAGACTGTATACGGTATCTGCCGACAGTGTTATGGACTTGATCTCGGACGCAACCACCTCGTTGATAAGGGTGAATCAGTTGGTATCGTTGCCGCACAGGCGATCGGTGAACCAGGTACACAGCTCACGCTTCGAACATTCCACGCCGGTGGTGTGGCAGGAGTCGACATCACCCAGGGTCTTCCTCGTGTCGAAGAAATCTTTGAGTGTCGCAATGTCAAAAACCCTGCAGTTGTTGCAAAATACGCAGGTACTGTCTCAGAAATCAAAGATAACGGTGGTGAGAAAATCATCTCAGTTATGTCTGACAAGACTGAATCATCAAAGGAATCAGTTGACTATGTACTCAACGCTCGACGTGTACCTATCGTCAAAGTAGGACAGGTTGTGCAAAAGGGTGAACTCCTTACCGATGGTTCTGCAGATATCCAGGATGTGTATAGTTATGGTGGCAAAGAAGCTGCAGAAGACTACATCATCCGCGAAATCTCAAAGGTGTATGAGCTCCAAGGTGCATCTATCGCACGCAAACACCTCGAAATCATCATTCGTCAGATGTTCTCACGTCGCAAGATCAAGGATGCCGGAGATACTTCATTCTCTCCAGGAGAAGTTGTTGAACAAACCGAACTCCTCGAAGAAAATGGCAAGATGCGTGCACAGGGGCTCCGTGAAGCAAAAGCAGAGCTTATTGTGCTCGGTATCACACAAACCGCACTCCATGCCAAGAGTTGGATCTCAGCAGCATCATTCCAAAACACTAACCGCGTGCTCATCAACAACGCAGTCAAAGGTGGTGTCGATAATCTCCGTGGTCTCAAAGAAAACGTTACTGTGGGACGACTTATCCCTGCAGGTACAGGGTTCCGTGATCGACGTGCGCTCGATGTAAACGTTGACGCAAATCGCGAGCAAGATTAATCCATGCAGACGGTCTTCGATCAAATCAAGGATCGACTGCCTATCACCGAAGTCCTCTCGAGCTATATCGCGCTCACACCGTCTGGAAGCCAATACAAGGCAAAGTGTCCATTTCACCAAGAGCGCTCAGCGTCGTTTTCGGTGTCGCCTGAACGCGGATTGTATTACTGCTTTGGGTGTGGCGCAAAAGGAGACATCTTTACCTTTGTCGAGCAGTTTGAAGGCCTCGACAAAAAAGGTGCGCTCAAAGTGCTCGCTGATCGAGCAGGTGTAGTACTTACCCAATCAGTGGTACAGCGAGAAAGTACTGATCCACTCTATGATGTGCTTGAGCAAGCGACGGTGCGGTATCAGCACGAGCTTGCGCGCAGTACGAGAGCGCTCGAGTACCTCCACTCTCGTGGATTGTCCGATCAGACGATCGCGATGTTTCGTATCGGGTATGTACCAGATGAATGGCGGTACATCGCTTCAGGACTGGCTAGTCAGGAGCAGGAAGTCTTTGCCGAGCGCGCAGGTTTGGTCAAAAAGACTGACAAAGGGTACTACGATCGATTTCGTAAACGTGTTATGTTCCCACTCACTGATGCGAGTGGGCGAGTGGTCGGCTTTTCTGGAAGAATCTTTCCTGCAGATCCCGAGCTCGATAAACAAAGCCCCAAATATCTCAACTCGCCCGAAACAGAACTGTTTCAAAAGTCGCGTATCTTGTTTGGCTTTGACAAAGCAAAGGGTGCGATCCGCCATCACAATTTTGCAATCCTTGTTGAAGGGCAAATGGATTGTGTACTTGCGCACCAGGCAGGATTTCGCAACACTGTCGCAACAAGCGGTACTGCAGTGTCCGAAGATGCCGCGCACGATCCAACTGCAAATCTTGTAGTGCTTTCGCGTCTCACCTCAAACGTATTTCTTGCGTTTGATGGAGACACTGCTGGACAAAAGGCACTCAACCGCGCAGCACTTGTTGCGCTTTCGCTTGGGATGAATCCGCGCGTTGTACCGCTTCCAGCAGGTACTGATCCAGCAGACTACATCCTTGCTCATGGCCAAGAAGGATGGAAACAACTTCTCAAAGAGAGTAAGCACTTCATTGTGCACCAACTTGCTTCTATCGATCGCGCGAGTATGTCACCACATACACTTGTGCATGTACTCAAAGAAAAAGTGTTCCCGTACCTTGTGCGTATCACGTCTCCGATCGAGCAAAGTAGCTATATCGAAACAGTAGCGCGGACACTCTCGCTTCCGCACGCAGATGTTGCGCGTGAACTTGCGCTCTATGCTGCAACAACAACACGTGACAAACCGACAGACCAGGTGATAGAAACAATCACTCGTGAGACAGCAACCCCAGAAGAGCGATTTGTGGCACTCGTTACTCGATATCCGACAGAGGGCATGGTGCGTGCACGAACCACACTGATGGATGTTTCATTTGGTGCACACCGGTTTGCGTTTCCAGTTGTTACTCCAGAGCGTATGATAGAACTCACTGCACTCGTTGAGCGAGACTACGGCGCACTCACTGATACAGAGCGCGATGTACTTGCACAAGAGTTTGTACACAAACTTACCGAACGATTTTTTGCATCACTTCGTACAGAGCTCACTGCTGCGCTTGCGTACGCAGAATCTCAGGGTGATGAAGAGCAGACTACAGCTCTCATGCAAGAACTTCAAGAACTCAATAAACGCCGTCATGGTGCGCCATGATGGATTGACTTATGCGTTATTTTTAGTAATCTACAAAGCGTACGTATATGCCGACCAAGAAAAAACCAGTACCGAAGAAAAAAACAAATAGCACCAAGAAACCGACTCGCATGAGTCGTCCAGTGGCCAAGAAAAAGCCCGCAAAGAAATCAGCGCCCAAACCCAAAAAGGTGGCAAAGAAATCGGCATCACCCAAGAAAAAACAAGCAGTCAAAAAGGTTGCAAAAAAAGCTCCAGCAACTCCCAAGCACAAGCCACGACCGATCACGATCCGTCACGAAGGACAGGGTACTCGTCGTGAAGTAAATATAGAAAAGAAACTCCGTGAACTCGAAGTAAAAGCAGATGAGCTCATCGAAAAGGGTAAAAAGCGCGGATTCATCACCTACGATGAGATCTTGAAAGCGTTTCCCGATATCGAGAACAACATCATGTTCCTCGATGAGCTTTATGAAAAGTTCAGTGTTGCAGGTGTCGATGTCCTCGAAGGTGGAAACCTGCTCGATATCGATAGCCATGAGGATCTATCCAAATACACCAAGGATTCACACTCGTTTTCTTCGGTGCAGATGTACCTCAAAGACATCGGACAGTACCCACTCATCGGCGCAGCGCAGGAGCGTGAGCTCGCAAAGCGTATCGAGCAAGGTGATGAAGAAGCAAAAAACTTGCTTGCTCGATCCAACCTCCGTCTTGTGGTTTCTATCGCCAAAAAGTATGCAAATCGTACGGCAGACCTCACCCTCCTTGATCTCATCCAGGAGGGAAATATCGGTCTGTTCAAAGCAGTAGAAAAGTTTGATTATACCAAAGGGTTCAAGTTTAGTACTTATGCAACATGGTGGATCCGTCAGTCAATCACTCGCGCACTCGCTGATCAGTCACGTACGATCCGTATCCCGGTGCACATGGTGGAGACCATTAGTAAATACAAACAGGTTGTTCGTCGCCTCGCGCAAGACCTCGGTCGTGATCCAGTTGCCGAAGAAATCGCAAGTGAGATGGGTATCGAAGTCGAAAAGGTGCACGTCATCGAGCAAATCAACCAAGAGACTCGTTCACTCGAGCAACCAATCGGTGACGATGAAGACAAGAGTACGTTTGGAGAGTTCATCCCCGATGACAAGATTCTTCGTCCCGATCAAGAAGCGTCACGTCGTATGCTCACTGATGCGATCCGTAGTGTACTCGAAGAGATCTCTCCCAAAGAGAAGCGTATCCTTGAGATGCGCTATGGACTCATCGATGGTGTACAGCACACCCTCGAAGAAGTCGGCAAAGAGTTTGGAGTTACGCGAGAGCGTATCCGTCAGATCGAAGCAAAAGTTCATGAAAAGCTTCGTCAAAACGATCGGATTCAACGTCTACGAAATTATTTTGATTAATAATATAAAATTAATATATGAACCCTGAAACAATAAACCCACTTGAAAAAGTAAGTGAACAAGCAGACGTATATAACGAATTTAAAAAGTTCAATGATACGAATAATGGTGAAAATTCAGACATTGAAAAATTAGTAGATTATATATTTGAGCATGACCCCAAATTCCTTGAGCAGGTATTTGCGAGTACAAAAGATCTTCGAGAAGTTATTGAGAAACTAGTGCAACTTGATAGTCAATCTACCAAAGAAGACAATCAAGAAAATGTATTTCCATTTCACGGTAAGTATATGCAACGTGCTAAGGTATACTCAGGTGAGGCAAGTCTAGCTCATTACGAACTTCTTTCTGATAAATATGCTGATCTTGAATCAGGTAGTACAAAAGAGGGGGCTGGTTTTTTCCAAAAACTCATCATGCTCAAAGCCCGGTTTGATGGTAAGATTGCAAAAATGAAAGAGTCATCAAAGTTTAATGAACTAGAACTTCAAGATTTAGAGAAATTTAATTCTCAATAAAAGTGATAAAAATACCCTTATTTATAAGGGTATTTTTATCACGTTCCTAATTATAATTTACTTCAGGAGCGAATCGATTTGTTTTTTCACCTCTTCGATCGGGTATGCACCAGCTACAGTTGTATATTTGCCGGTTTTGAGGTTCACGATGATAGAGAATGGAGTACCTTGTATGCCGATAGACTGCGCTTCTTGTTCATCAGCAGCGACTCTGTCTGATGCACTTGTACCTTTCATACATGACTCAAAGAGCTTGCCATCAACACCCGCGGTTGTCGCGTAGGTTGTGAGTGCTTTGTTGCTTGTAGCATCAGGGCTGAGTGTGACCGTGATGAGTTTGTCCAGATATGTGTTAAATGCGCTGTTGCCGCCAAGCTGCGCAACACATTCAAGTGCAACCGCTTCGGTTGTTGCGTTGGGGTGAATCGAGAGAGGGAAGTATCGGTACACCCACGCTACTTTCCCGTCGTAGTCAGTCATCACTTGTGTCATCGTATTGTGAAATCGTTCACAGAATGGACAATCCGAATCAGAGTATTCGATCACTGCGATTTGTGCAGTGTTGATGTCGCCACGGATGCGGTCATCTGTTTTGATAGAGAGGATTTCTTTGGGGATAGTCGTCGCGGCTGTCGGCGCAGTTCCTTTAGTTGGTGCTGAACTGTCTTGTGGTCCAAACGCAACGATAAGCGCAACGGCGATGATCACCGCTCCAGTAATGATTGCTGCAGGGAGACTGAGCCCTGACTTTTTTGATTCTGTTGGTTGTGTTTTTTCTTGTGTATCCATGGCACAAAGTATAGCATATTGAAAAAATACCCTTTTGTGCTATAGTCAAATCCACTATGAACCCTGGCGAAATCGCTATCTATGCCATCACCTTTTTGGCTGTGTACGTACAGATTTTTTTGCTCGTGACGTTTGTGCAAAAGCGCAAAGAGCTTAAGGAGACAACAGGGTTGCCAACTCCAACACTCACACACTATCCGACGGTCGCGATCATCGTGCCGTGCTGGAATGAAGAAAAAACAGTTCATGGGACGATCGCGTCACTCCTTGCGCTTGACTATCCCAAAGACAAACTCTCTATTGTCGTCGTTGATGACGGATCAACTGACAATACCTGGACAGAGATTTCCACGTATGAAGGAAATCCGCAAGTAAAGATTTTTCGTAAAGAAAATGGTGGTAAGCACACCGCAGTGAACTTTGGTATCGATCACACTGACACTGATCTTATCGGGTGTCTCGATGCAGATTCATTTGTGAGCCCCGATGCACTCAAACGTATGGTGCATGTGTTCAACACCATGCCAGACGTGATGGCAACCGCCCCCTCACTTGTCATCCATCAACCCAAAACGATGGTGCAGTACGCACAGCGTGTCGAGTACAACATGTCGAGCTACAACAAAAAGATGCTTTCGTATCTCGGTGCGATCCATGTGACTCCTGGACCGTTTTCTATCTTTCGTCGACAAGTGTTTGATATTATTGGCAAGTTTCGCAAGGCGCACGGTACCGAAGACCAAGAGATCGCGTACCGTATGCAAGAACATCATCTGCGCATCTATCACTGCCATGAAGCGATCGTATATACCTCATCGCCCGACACGGTCAAGAAATTGTTCAAGCAGCGACTTCGCTGGATTTATGGCTTCATCCAAAACACGATTGACTACCGTCGTTTGATTTTCAAAACCAAATATGGAAACTTCTCCTTTTACACACTTCCTGCAGGTATTATCTCTATCTGTGCCGTTGTGTATCTTTCGTTTGCGCTGTTTTACAACTTCATTGTTTTTGTTGTCAAAAAGGTGCAACAGTGGTCGGTTGTTGGTTGGGGTGGATCGATTGGGAGCTTTCATTTTGATCCGTTTTTTATCAACATCAGAACGATCTTGTTTGTCGAGCTTATCATCTATGCACTCGTTGTATTTGCTGTTATCATGGGATCGTCGATTACTAGTCAAAAGAAGAAGCTCAACTGGCATATATTTTTGTACGTCGGACTCTATAGTATCGTTGCACCACTGTGGCTGTTGAAAGCTATCTGGAACTCGATCCGTGGACGACGGCAGCCATCGTGGCGATAGTATTGTATGAAAGGACCACTCAAATACATTGTTGTATTTTTTATCACCTGCGCAGTTTTTGCGATTGCGTGGTTTGCAAGTTCGAAGCTCAACGCGCGTAAGTTTGCAAATCTCAAAGCAGAACAAGACAAGATCTCAATCGACATCCTCTCATCAGAAACACAGTTTGATTTACAAAACAAAGACACATGCGATAGTGCATCAGTCTTTTCCAAAGATCTTGCAACACTCGCACAAAAGATTTCATACAGTGAAACCCAAGTAGATGCATCCGAAGAGATTGCAACACTCAAGAAACAATACACACTTTTGCAGGTGCGTGATTACTTGCTTGGTAAGCGTGTCGCGCAAGAGTGTAAACAACCTTTTAGGAGCATCCTTTACTTCTACGGTACTTCTGAGGGATGTCCAGAGTGCGTGAAGCAGGGATATGTACTTGATGCGCTTCGTCAGGCACACGCAGATGTGCGTATCTATGCGTTTGATTATAACCTTGATCTCGATACTATCAGAGCGCTTCGGTCAATCTACCAGATAGGAGAAACCCTCCCAGCGCTTGTGGTCAACGGCGTCACGTACAACGGATTTCGTTCTCGCGACGAACTCGAACTCCTGATCAAGTAGTGTGATATACTCTGTAGAGTATGAAAAAATTAATAATCGCGATACTCTGTATCGTTCTTGTTATTGTGCTGTATAAACAAGTCCGCACATCGACCACACAAGACCCACAGGCACTTCCAGTATTGCCGACAACGGTAGCAGAAGGAACTACCGTTTCAGAACCTACCCAGACAACACCAGAACTACTCCAGTCCAAAACATGGGTATGGCAAAAGACTGTTGTTATCGGCGAAACAACGATCACCCCGAACAAACCAGGGATCTTTACGCTTACATTTCAAAAAGACGGTAAAGTAATCGGCAAGACAGATTGTAATGGGTTTGGTGGCGAGTACACACTCGGTGTGTCGGGTGTTCTGAGATTTGAACCATTTATGAGTACACTCATGTACTGTGAAGGGTCTCAGGAGAGTGCCTACAACATTGTACTAGGCCAAACTACCCGATACGCTATCGATAGTACTGGTGTGCTTAGTCTTTCTGGTTCAGCGGGAACGGTGTATTTCAAATAATATTTACTCATTCCCTAAACAGGACTGGTATGGTATAATGCTCCTTGACGGCGGGGGTGCCCCCATAAAGCCTCATTTAGCAATAATCAATACAATTATGCCAAAAGAAAATTCAGCATTCATGAAGCCTATGACTCTCTCTGCAGAGCTTGAGGCTGTAGTCGGCAAAGGTCCGATGCCTCGTAGCGAAGTAGTCAAAGGCCTCTGGGCATACATCAAGAAGCATAACCTTCAAGATGCAGCGAACAAGCGCAATATCAATGCCGATGACAAACTCAAAGCTATCTTTGATGGCAAGGCAACGGTAAACATGTTTGAAATGACAAAGCTCGTTTCAAAACACCTTTCATAACATACGTGAAGCAAAAAACTCCCGGGAGATCCCGGGAGTTTTTTGCACGAGCATGGCATACTATAGAGTATGGATCCTATAGCTGTATCAGGAGAACGATCGTTTGCTCGACGTATCGCAGGATTCTTTTTTGTTGCAACATTTGGACTACTTGTTGGCGTACTCGGGCCATCAGATATCATGCATACTGATCCTGTGCAGGACGTCACTTCACCACTTGCAGAGCCAGCTGTTGTCCCATCGTTTGAACAAGGCATCTCAGAACACCCCACGACCATACATCAACCTACCCCAAACCCGCTTCGAGCTATCTATCTGACGGGATGGTCAGCAGGTACGCCATCACGCTTATCCAAAGCACTCGAACTGTTTGAGGATTCGATACTAAACGCAGTCGTGATCGATATCAAAGACGCAACGGGTAGACTCTCATACCAACCGCGTGATCCAGAACTACAAGCGCTCGGTGTTGGCACCAACCGTATCGCATCGCTCGATCGAGTGATCCAGGCATTTCACGACAGAGGTATCTATGTGATCGGACGACTGAGTGTATTTCAGGATCCGTACTACGCAGCCAAGTTTCCAGAGGAAACATTTCTCGATACTCGCACAGGACAGACCTGGAGCGATCACAAGGGGATCGCATGGCTCAGACCAGATAGTGAGCAAGTACGCGAGTATGTTGTTCGGATTGCACGCGATGCGTACGCACAAGGCTTTGACGAGATCAATGTCGACTATGTCCGGTTCCCCTCAGATGGCGAGCTCGCATATCTCGATACGAGCGGGTTTGTGTACTCTCGCGCCGAAACCATGGAGCAGTTTTTTATCAAGCTTCGTGACGACCTCGCAGGGATCCCGCTCTCTGCTGATGTGTTTGGTCTCACGATGTCTGCAGCCGATGATGTCGGCATTGGGCAAAAGGCGACACTGATCGCTCCTCATGTTGATGCACTTGCACCGATGGTATACCCGTCACATTTTTGGAATGGTACGTATGGCATCGCAGTGCCTGCAGCGGAGCCGTATATGGTTATCAAAAAGTCTCTTTCTGATGGTATCGCAAAGCTTGATGCAGCAGGTATATCTAGAGACACACTGCGTCCTTGGCTTCAGGATTTTGATTTGCTCGGCATCTCATATGATGCTGCAAAAGTTCGCGCGCAGATCCAGGCAGCAGCAGAGCTCGGGATCACTTCCTGGATGATGTGGGACCCGACCAATGTGTATACCAAAGAGGTGTATATGCGATAACTTGACAATCTATATGTCTATAGTGTAAAAGTTACCTAAAGGATATGTACTATGCAAGATCTCATCTCACAAGAAGTATTTACACCGGTGTGGGTATACCTTGTTCCGATCGTAAGCGTCGTACTTGTTAATATAGGAAAAGATATAAAAAATAAAACACCTGTGCACACAGTTGTTGATATAGTAACCGAACTTTTTTGGGGTTTGTTGTACGGGGGAGTGTACTGGTTGATTTTCTTGACGATATGCACAACGAACCCTTGGGTTGGGTACTCGCACTTGTTTGTGCAGTCGTTGTTTGTTTTATTTGTAACTATCTTTTCTCTAAAACAATGGTACGAGGCTGAGGCTTACTGATAAGTGAGCCTTTTTTGTTTGGAGCCAGAAGTCGGGCTCGAACCGACGACCACCCGTTTACAAAACGGGAGCTCTACCAACTGAGCTATTCTGGCAGGTGTCTAGACGAGTCTAGACAGGAGAAACTATAGCATTTTTTTGCCGCGAGGTAAACGGGTCTTGGTCTCCTTGGGAGGAGTAGAGGAAATGCGTTTGAGAAAGTACGATGAGGGGCCATGCTGGAGCCCAGCGAGCTCGTTGTGGCGCTCAAACATTGCTTTGGAGCTTGGGAACCAGGTGATGAGTTGCTTCTTTGCTTTGCTCCCGAGCCAGTTGAGCACATCGGTGCTACGTCTTTGGACGCGATACCATACTTTGCGAACCGCGCGCACTACTTTGTCTATACGAGCGATTACTGGGCCTGCTTGGACTGGGTCAAGTGGTGCACCAGTACTGACTTTCCAAGACAGGTACATGCTGTACAGCCATGCACTTATGCCGAGTATGACAAAGACTATGCCGAGGAAAAGTATCATTGTTAGATAGTGTACGAGACGAAGCGATCGATCGTTGCGCCGTGTTCAGATGCGTACTGTTTGATCGTCTTTTCAGGCATCTTGAAGAATGCTTGATCTTCGAGTGTTTGCTCTTTGAAGTATGCAGCGATTTTGCCTTCCATGATCTTTTCTTTCATGTCTTGTGGCTTGTCGATCGCTGCCATTTCGTTTTCGAGTGCTTGCATGACTTGTGCTTTGTCAGCTTCACCGATGTCACTTGCGCGGACAAACTGTGGCTTCATTGCAGCAGCGTGCATCGCTATCTCACGAGCAACCTCTGGAGTGCCCCCAGTGAGCGCAACGATAGTTGCAGTCTTGCCAGTGTGGTGTGTGTATGCACCGAGTGTCTCGCCAGTTACTTCTTCGATGGTGCCGAGTTTAATGTTTTCACCGATTTTGAGCACCACATCATTGATGAGTGTGGGGGCTTGTTCTCGCGCAGCAGCTTCGCCACTTTCCCATGCGATATCTGCAAGTGTGTTTGCAAGCTTGATGAAGTCTTCGTTCTTGGCAACAAAGTCTGTCTCACAGTTCATGATGAGCGTGAGTGCTCGTTTGCCATCAGTGCGGATCACGATGAGGCCGTCACTTGCGTCACGGTCTGACTTTTTGTCAGCGACTTCTGCGCCCTTTTTGCGCAAGATGATGAGCGCGTTTTCCATGTCGCCACCTGCTTCTTCGAGTGCTTTGCGGCACTGCATCACCGAGACGCCAGTTGCGTCACGGAGTTCTTTTACCTGTTCAGTAGTGATTGTACTCATAGTTATAGATTGGGAATGCGCACGATTATCTTAATAAAATTATTTATTTCCTTCGAAAGCGTCTTTGAGTATACCAAGGATTGTTGAAATACTCGATGTTGTTGAGTCGTTGACTACGATAGGGTAGGTGATACCACGGATGCTGCAGTCAGTGTTGCCAAGTGCGATCACTGGGATGTTCATCTTGCGAGCTTCGAGGATTGCGATGTGCTCCTTTTTGCTATCGACAACAACCATCACGTCAGGCATGCGAGTCATGCCGAGGAGACCGTTGAAGTATTTGGTGAGGCGCTCCATCTCACGGTTGAGAAGGTTTTGCTCCTTTTTGGTGTATTTTGCAAATTCACCTGAAACACGTTCTTCTTTCATCTTTTCGAGCTTTTCGATACGGCTCTTGATCTGAGGGAAGTTGGTGAGGATACCGCCGATCCATCGTTCGGTCACGTATGGCTGGCGAAGCGTCGATGCTACCTCGAGCACTGCCCCGCGAGCTTCTGGTTTGACACCAACAAAGAGCGCGGTTTTGCCAGCTGCGCCGAGCTCACCGATGAACTTTGCTGCTGCCTCTATCTGAGGGATGATCTTTTCGACATCGATGATGTCAGTACCGTTTTTGTTTCCATAGAGAAACGGAGTAACGGTTGGATGGCGACGAGTACGTGAGTACCCGTAGTGTGCACCTGCCTCCATGAGGCTGGTTGCGGAGAGTTCTTTTTTCATAACAATCTGTATGAGAGTAGGGGACCTACCCTTGCTAATCTGAATAATTTCGTCCGTTTTGGGACTGCAAAACGATAGCATGTATAAGGAGATTTGGCAAGGAGATATACTTGACTTTTATATAAAATAGTGATATAATTAAAAAAATACTAAAACTTTGTACAAACCCTTAAAAAATATCATAGTAAATGAAAAAGCAACAAAGATTATTGGGAAGTATTATGTTCCTTTTAATAGGAATATTTTTAACATTACTCTACATTACAAAAATGGTGCCATGTAATCTGGTCAGTTACTCGGCAGTGGCATTTGGCGGATTTGGGGTATGTTATGGAACTCTTGAGTTTTTCCTTGGTAAAGAATCTGAAAATTAAAATTTAGAAAATAATGAGCGTCTTTTATTTAGACGCTTTTTTTATTGCTCAAAATATGCGATTATAGGGGTACTATGCGGCAGAGCCAGCTATTTACGAAAACACGCAAAGAAAGTCCCTCTGACGAGGTGGCAAAAAACGCCCAGCTCCTCATCCGAGCAGGATTCATCCACAAAGAAATGGCGGGGGTATACAGTATCTTGCCACTTGGGCTGCGTGTTGTGCACAAGATCACCGAGATCATCCGCGAGGAAATGAATGCAATCGGTGGCATCGAGATGCAGACTTCGGCACTGCAGAGCAAAGAAGTCTGGGAAAAGACTGGGCGATGGAGCGATGACGTCGTCGACAACTGGTTCAAGACCACACTCAAAAGCGGTGGAGAAGTTGGACTTTCATTTACCAACGAAGAGGCGTACTCAAGTATCGTCAAAGGGTTTGTTTCATCATACAAAGACCTTCCGTTGTATCCATATGATTTCAAAACAATCTTTCGTAACGAAGCTCGAGCCAAGAGCGGTATCATGCGCGGACGGGAGTTCTATTGGAAAGCACTCTATTCGTTTTCAAAAGATATACAAGAGCACAATGCCTTTTATGAAAAGGCAAAGACTGCGTACATGAACGTGTATGCACGTGTCGGTCTCAAAGACTTCACCTACATGACGTTTGCGTCAGGGGGTACGTTTTCGAAGTTTTCGCATGAGTTTCAGACGGTGAGCGACGCGGGTGAAGACGAGATATATATCGACGAAGCAAAAGGTATCGCAATCAACAAAGAGGTGCTCACTGACGAAGTACTCGCAGAGCTTGGTGTTGACCGATCAAAGCTTGTAGAAAAGAAGGCGATTGAAGTTGGAAATATTTTTTCACTTGGATTTAAGTTTTCGGAACCATTTGATCTCACGTACAAAAACGAAAAAGGAGAAGACATCCCTGTGTTTATGGGATCATACGGTATCGGCATCACGAGACTCATGGGTACTATCGTCGAGACACTCTCAGACGACAAAGGTATTGTGTGGCCAGAGACTATCGCGCCGTTTAGAGTGCATCTCGTGTCGCTTGGATCAAACACTGAAGCAGACAAGATATATGACGATCTCACGGCACAAGGTATCGAAGTCCTCTATGATGATCGCGACGGAGTGATGGCGGGAGAGAAATTTGCAGATGCAGATCTCATCGGTATCCCACACCGCATCGTGGTGTCAGCGCGCAGTCTCGAAAAGGGTGGTGTCGAATACAAACATCGCACGAGTAGCGAAAGCAAGATAATATCTCCAGCAGATATTGCTGCGACTGTTGCGCATGCTTAAGGGCTTGTACCGCAAATTTTCAAATGACATCGGTATCGACCTCGGTACCGCAAACACACTCGTGTATCTCTCTGGGCACGGCATCATCATCAACGAACCATCGATCGTCGCTGTGAACAAAAAGACTGGACAGATCGTCGCGGTCGGTCATGAAGCCAAGAAGATGTGGGGCAAAACTCCTGCACATATAGAGATCATCCGCCCACTGATCGAAGGTGTCGTGTCAGACTTTGATATGACCGAAGAGATGCTCGGATACTTCATCAGAAAGGCTGAGAAACTCAGCAAGAAATTTTCCCGTCCGAGAGTGGTGATCGGTGTGCCGAGTGGTATCACCAACGTCGAGATGCGCGCGGTGTACGACGCAGCGATCGATGCAGGTGCGCGAGAAGTGTATCTGGTAGAAGAAGCGATGGCTGCAGCGATCGGTGTCAGACTCCCTGTGCTCGATGCGCGTGCGACGTTCATCGTCGACATCGGTGGCGGGACAACAGATATCGCACTCATTGCACTCGGCGGTATCGTTCGTTCGCTCAACCTGCGTATCGCAGGAGATCATATGAACGAACGTATCATCGAGTATCTGCGAGATGAGTTCAAGCTCCTTGTCGGAGAACCCACTGCGGAGCGTGTGAAGCTCGCGCTTGGTTCTGCAGTAGAGACTGACTATGCAGAGATCGAGGTGCGTGGACGAGACCTTGTCTCGGGTCTCCCGCGAGGGCTCGTCGTAACTGATGGAGATATCCGTGAAGCGCTCATGCGACCGATCGGATTTCTCGTTGCTGGTATCAGAGAAGTCCTTGAGACTGCACCGCCTGAGATGATGGCAGATGTGCTGCAGAGCGGCATCATTCTGGCAGGAGGAGGAGCACTTCTTCCAGGGCTTGCAGGACTACTTGCGCGAGAACTCTCGATCCCGGTGCACGTTGCAGAAGACCCGCTTTCTGCAGTTGCTCGAGGTACGGGTATCATTATCCAAGACTTTGAGACATACGAGAGCGTCCTTACACCACTTGATGAACATGTCATTGTTTAAAGCAACACACAAACGACGCCAAAGCATCACAAGACCGATACTGATCGGTGTGGGTATTTTGGCAAGTATTGTGATCATCTGGCTTGTTGTACGTACTATCGTGACACAGACAATCGCCCACAAACCACTTGCTTCAAGCGATACTATTGCCAGCACGCTTATGTCCAAACGCGCACTTGTTGCAAAGGTAACAGGGCTCCAAACAGAACTTGCATCATATGATGCGCGGCTTGCAACACTTGACCTTCTCAAAGCAGAAAATGATGCACTCAAAGCAGAGCTCGGCCGCACACCTCGCACCAAAGGTACTCTTGCACACGTGGTCACACTTCCTAACAAAAGTCTGTATGACACCATGACGATCGATGCAGGTACTCGTGACGGACTACGAGAAGGACAGGTCGCATATGCATTTGGATCAGTTGCACTCGGTACCGTATCGGCAGTGTATGAAGATCATGCGACAGTGAGACTCTTTAGTGCATCAGGCAGAGAAACTACTGGTACAACAAATGAGAACAATGTTGTTGTCACTCTCATAGGGCGCGGCGCAGGTGAGTACGAAGTTCACATGCCTAGAGATATTTCGTTTGCAGTTGGAGGCCTCATCACATACCAATCAACCGACCCTGTTGTGCTTGCACAGATACAACGCATCGCAACTGATCCACGTGATCCATTTCAAAAGCTCTACGCAAAAGCACCGATCAACCTTCAGGCGCTCAAGTGGGTTATCGTGCGATAGCACGCATGATATACTAAACGTGTGATATCTATCCTCAAAAAATTTGGGGCACTTATTCTTTTTACCTCACTTGTGCTTGGGCTCAGTAAACCATTTTTTGCAATCGGTGCTGCGCACGAAGTGATCCATAGTTTCCAAGCAATTGGAGATATTGGAGGTGCTCCATATAGCCCGCCGATAGACGTTAACGGTACACTCTATGGTGTGACGAGTACCGGGTCTACTGGTGGATGTGGTGCCATCTATTCTCATAATGATCTATCAGAAGATGTTATTGCGGTTGGAGTTTTTGAACAAGGAGTAGGGTGTAACCCTCACGGGTCTTTGGTATATGTAGAATCACAAGGTGCACTGTACGGCATGGCACTAAATGGGGGTGATTTCAGTAAGGGTACAATATTTAAATATAACCTAGAAGGAGCACTAGAAGTACTTTATTCATTTGGCAACCTAAGTGGTCTGATAAACGACGGTGCTTATCCATACGGATCACTTACCTACGTAGAGGAGACAAACTCCCTTTATGGTATGACTAGTAATGGGGGTGAGAATGATAGAGGTACTATTTTTTCATATTCATTGGACGACAATTCTTACAAAACACTTTTTAGTTTTTCTACAGAAATAGGTGCTTATCCATACGGATCACTTACCTACGTAGAGGAGACAAACTCCCTTTATGGTATGACTAGTAGTGGGGGTATTATTGGTGATGGTGTTGTTTTTAGTTTCAAATTGGATAACAACCAATATCAAGCATTACATAGTTTTGGTGATTCAGGTATTGGAGACGGTTCAGTACCAAGAGGTTCGCTTACGCTTGTTGGTGATACATTGTACGGTGTAACAAGTGGAGATCCGTCTGGAGAAGAGGTGATTTTTAGTATAAATGTAAACGGTGAAGGATATACGATACTGCACAGCTTTTTTGGTGAACAGCCCAAAATACATACAACACTTGTTTTTGATGGGGTACGTAAGCTATATGGAACAACAGTAGAGGGTGGCTCTGGGTCTGGTTCAATATTTTCTTTTGATATATTGACACAGACGTATACAGTTGAAGACGGCTCTTTTGATAGCGGTAGTGGTGGGAAAGTATATGGAGGGCTTATGTTGGTTAACCGGAACGGTATAGAGCTTGCATTTTATGGAACAACAGTAGAAGGAGGTAGTGATAATAACGGGACACTGTTTAAGTTTTCTGTACAAGATACTTATATTGATAGTGTTAGACCAGGTCGTCGTGTTGATGTTGATACATTCACGTATATTGTATCAGATAAAATCAACATAACCGGTGTTGATCCAAATGTTTCGATACCTATCTCTGTTAGTCAGTGTACTAGTGAGTGTGCTTATTTTGTCAATTCAGAACCACAGGAGGGGCCTACTTTGGAACAACAAGAAGCAGTTGGGACAGTAAGAGAAGGGGAATCTGTGTGGTTTGTGTTGAAATCTTTGGGTTGCGGCGCCACTCAGTCTGGCACGTTAAACATAGGCGATATATTGATTGATTTTTATGTTGACACACTACAGTGTAGTAGTGGTGGCGGTGATGTCACTCCCCCTGAGGTTTCGTTTTCGATGCCAGCAACAGGTACATCGCTCACAACTTCACTTACCTTTTCTGCAACAGACAACACCGGTGTCACTGGATACAAAATCACAACATCGAGCGCTCAACCAAGCCCAAGTGATAGTTGGAGTGCTATCCCGATTACTTCATATACATTTGATAGCTATGGCACGCACACACTCTATGCGTGGGCAAAAGATGACGCAAACAATATATCAAGTTCTGTATCTGCAACCATTACGCTCACTGAGCCAGCACCCGAACCTGAACCAACACCAGATCCTTCACCAAACAACAACTCAAATCCCCGCAGTTCAAGAGTTCGTGTTGACACTACGACAAGTCTTACCCAGGACACACTCCCAACTCCGGTTGCGGTTACTACAGAACCGATCGATCCTCCTGAGCAACAGCGCGTGACGAAGACTATCCCAGCACCAACTATTACTATCCTCGATTCACCGATCAAACAAGCAATCAAGCGCAACTTCACGCCTGCACAGGTCGAAGTTATCGAAGTGAGTTTGAAAGCAATCGTCGCATTCGTCACTGCGATCGGTGGTGCGATCGTGCTTGCGTCAGTGTTGTTCTTGAACCCACTTGCAAGTCCTGAGTTTATCCTCATCCCGATCCGATTGTGGGGGATGCTCTTGGCTTGGCTTGGGCTTCGCAAGAAACCGGTGCCCTGGGGTACAGTGTATGACTCGATCACCAAACAACCAGTTGACCCAGTACGTGTCTCGCTCATCGATATGGATGGCAAAGTGGTTGAATCATCCATCACCGATACTTCTGGACGATATGGCTTTGCTGCACCAGCTGGTATCTACAAAGTTGTATTGTCCAAGACAAACTATTTGTTCCCTTCACACGTGATCGCAGACAAAGACATGCGTGATGAACTCTATGACAAACCGTACTTTGGAGACTATCTGCCGTATGACCCCGCTGCACCAATCACCAAAAACATCCCTATAGATCCACTCGACTTTGACACTGCAGTATTTGCCCAGAAGCAGGGAGATCTCACGCTCCACTATTCCAAACGTGAACTTGTTGCTGATCGTGTGTTCAACTCGATGTTCTTGACGACATTTCTTATCGTCGCGGTGAGTGTCATCGTATATCCACAGGTGTACAACCTCGTTGTCTTTGGTACATATATCGCTGCGTTTGTGATCCGTCACCGCAACAAGAGACTCAAGCAAATGGGACGCATGTACGACCTGTACGGCAAACCACTCGCACACGTCACGATCAAAGTACACTCAGCACTCGACAACTCGCTTGTCAAAACGATCTCAACCACTCGTTCTGGTCGCTACTACCTCCGCGTCCCTAAAGGTCTCTACTACCTGCGTGTTGAGCGCAAGACAACTGATGGCCTCATGGTACCGGTCTATCAGTCGCCAGAGCTTCTCATCCGGTATGGACTCCTTAACAAAGTGTTTAACATTGCGTATTCATAGTACTGTGGTACAACTAGTGTCGTGAAATTTACTATCGAGAAAAAGCTAGATGGCACACTTGCACGTGCTGGAGAGATCGTGACTCCTCACGGCTCTATACAGACACCTGCGTTTGTGACGGTTGGTACCAAGGCAACGGTCAAGGCGCTCACTGCCGAACAGATACGATCACTCGGCGCGCAAGTCGTGCTCGCAAACACCTATCACCTCTATCTGCAGCCAGGACCAGATATCGTGGAGAGGGCCGGAGGATTTGCGAAGTTCATGGATTGGCATGGACCCACGATGACAGATAGTGGAGGATTTCAAGCGTTTTCACTTGGGGCGGCGTTTGGGACATCGGTGTCCAAGGTTGCAACAGGTGATGCGGTAGAAGATATCTCTGCGACGAGCGGGCAACTCGCAAAGGTCACTGACGAAGGTGTGGAGTTCAAAAGTCACATCGATGGATCGCGACACCTCTTCACTCCAGAGTCATCTATGGAGATCCAGTGGAAGCTCGGTGCTGATATGATATTTGCATTTGATGAGTGTACGAGTCCGAGCGCGCCCTATGAGTACCAAAAGAAATCTCTTGCGCGCACCTACGAGTGGGCCAAGCGTAGTCTCGATGCGCACGAAGCGCTTGATAGAGAAAAGAAACAAGCACTCTTTGGTGTCGTGCAGGGCGGACGGTTCCAAGACTTGCGCGAACAAGCAGCGCGTGATCTCGGCGCACTCCCATTTGATGGGTATGGTATCGGCGGCTCATTTACCAAAGACGATATCGGCACTGCAGTCGGGTGGGTGAACGCGATCCTCCCAGAAGATAAACCTCGACATCTCCTCGGTATCGGTGAGCCGATCGATCTGTTTGAAGCAGTACAAGCAGGGTGCGATCTTTTTGACTGTATCGCGCCGACGCGCATGGGGCGCCATGGGACACTGCACACTCGTGATGGCCGCATCAATATCAAAAACGCAAAGTTTGTACAAGACTTTGCTTCTATCCAAGACGGTTGTACCTGCTACACATGCACGCACCACACTCGTGCATACCTCGCGCACCTCTTCAGAGCAGATGAGATGACTGCTGGCACGCTCGCATCGATTCACAACCTTCACTTTATACTGAGGCTTGTAGAAAAGATCAGGGAGTCTATCCTCGACGACACGTTTTTTGCATTCAAAAAAGAGTTTGTGGAAAGGTATTATAAAAAATAACTTTAACTTTTCTTGAGGTTTGGTCAGTATAGTGCTGATATGAAAGACTATACTGTTTGGCACAATATAAAAACGAAAATGCACAATGAAAAAGAGCGACCATTTTTTCATGAGCGCGAGGTATGGTTTTGTTCGCTTGGTGCAAATATTGGTTTTGAGCAAGATGGTCGAGGAGCTGAGTACTTGCGGCCAGTAGT
Source organism: uncultured Candidatus Saccharibacteria bacterium (assembly GCA_964441495.1). Lineage (GTDB taxonomy): Bacteria > Patescibacteriota > Minisyncoccia > Phycocordibacterales > UBA9973 > UBA4124. The sequence continues at coordinate 36,199 of CAYTXV010000001.1, read as the reverse complement.
GATTATAAAAAAATTCAATAATGAGATTTGTTGGGTTATTCCGCTTACCAAGAATGAAAAGAAAGGAAGGTATTATTTTTCGTTTTCATACACAAATTATGTAGTTAGTACCGCTATTCTTTCACAAATCAGACTGATTGATTCAAAGAGGTTTGAATATAAATCTGGAACCATGAATGAGTTTGATTTTGCAGTACTGAAACAAAAACTCACACAATTGCTTGCGTGAGTTTTTGTTGTTACCCCTTGCGGGGAGGGCCGAAGCCGTTTGTAAACCAAGTATATCAAATAGAAACGGCGCGTCAATCCGTACATAAGATGTAGAAATAACTGCTATACTTATACCATGATCCTCCGTAAGTCGTTTTTCTACATACTCATCTTTACTGCAGTTGCGTCGTTCCTCACGTATCGGATCGTAGACAAGGCATACGTGCTCGCATACGACGAATCTGTGTACGGCATATAGAGTGTGGTAGTATTGCACTATGCAATTCAAACTCTCAGGTCACTACCAGCCGGCGGGCGATCAGCCCAAGGCGATAGCAGAGCTTCTCAAAGGTCTCAAAAAGGGGATGCGTATGCAGACGCTCCTGGGCGCGACCGGTACTGGCAAGACCTTTACGATGGCCAACATCATCGCTGATGTGCAAAAGCCGACACTGGTGATCGCACACAACAAGACGCTCGCAGCCCAGCTTGCGAGCGAGTTCAAGGAATTCTTCCCGGAGAACGCAGTCCACTACTTCGTCTCGTACTACGACTACTACCAACCAGAAGCATACCTACCGGTGACTGACACCTTCATCGAAAAGGACGCGCAGATCAACAAAGAGATCGATCGTCTGCGTCATGCGACCACGCAGTCACTCCTCACGCGCAAAGACGTGATCATCGTCGCGTCAGTATCATGCATCTACGGTCTCGGATCTCCAGAGGAGTACGAAAAGACCAACTTCAAAATAGAAAAGGGGATGAAGCTCTCGCGCACCGAGGCGATGGAGAAACTCATCTCGATACATTTCTCGCGCACCAACGCAGACCTCGAGAGTGGGACGTTCAGAGCGCTCGGCAACAAGATAGACGTTATGCCCGTCAACGACACGCTCATGTACCAGATCGACTTCACCGGCAACGTCGTGCAGTCGATTGTCAAAATCGATCCAGTATCGAGCAAGATCTTGAAAGACGACGAACCATTTGTATACATCTTCCCGGCAAAGCACTTCATCACCAATGCTGATGAAAAGGAGCGTGCGATTCGCGACATCCAGGCAGAGCTTGCCAAACAACTCGCGTACTTTGAAAAGGAAGGCAAACTCCTCGAAGCAGAACGCATCAAACGTCGTACCAACTATGACCTTGCGATGATACGTGAGATCGGGTACTGTTCCGGCATCGAAAACTACTCGCGCCACATGAGTGGCAAGGCCGCTGGTGAGCCACCTGAGACACTGCTTTCATATTTCCCACATGACAAAGACGGTAACCCAGAGTTCATGCTGTTCATAGACGAGAGTCACGTGACATTGCCACAGCTCACCGCCATGTACGCAGGTGATCAAGCTCGCAAGGAGACGCTGGTGGAGTTCGGCTTTAGACTTCCGAGTGCCAAAGACAATCGACCGCTCAAGTTTGAAGAATTCAAAGAGCGCATCGGACAGACCGTGTTTGTCTCGGCGACTCCTGGCAAGTATGAGCACGAGCACTCCGAACAAATCGTCGAGCAGATCATCCGCCCGACAGGGCTCGTCGATCCGATGGTCGAAGTGCGCCCAATTCTCGAAGACAAAGCATCTGGCTACGCAGGCCAGGTCCAAGACTTCATCAACGAAGCAGAAAAAGAAATCAAGGCTGGCGGACGTGTGCTCGCAACGACGCTCACCAAACGCATGGCCGAAGACCTCAGTGCATATCTCAAGGATCGCAAGATCAAAGCCGAGTACCTCCACTCCGATATCAAGACTATAGAGCGTATCCAGATCATCACCAAGTTTCGCAAGGGAGAGTTTGACATACTGGTTGGCGTCAACTTGCTGCGTGAAGGACTCGATATGCCGGAAGTCTCACTCATCGGCATCCTCGATGCAGACAAAGAAGGATTTCTCCGCAGTGAAGTTTCGCTCATCCAAACGATCGGGCGTGCTGCGCGTAACGCAAACGGTCGCGTGATCCTCTACGCAGACGAGATGACTGGTTCGATGGAGCGCGCGATCGCCGAGACCAACCGTCGTCGCGACATACAGCTCGCGTACAACAAAGAGCACGGCATCACTCCCAAGACTATCTCAAAAGCAATCAAAGACATCACCGAAGGTATGGAGAGTGATCACGCCAAAGCAGTCAATGCTGAGCTTGCACTTGACCTCGAACTCTTTGCGCAGATAGAGAAAGACCAAAAGGGAAGAAAGACTCGTGGCAAAAACCCGATCGAGAAACTTATAAAAATAAAAGAAGCTGAAATGAAAGAAGCAGTGAAGCTCCTCGACTTTGAAACCGCTGCAATCCTGCGCGACGAGATACAGGTCTTGCGCGACAAGACATACATCAATCCATAAAAATAACCCCGACAAAAATGTCGGGGAAAATGTTACATAGCAGGATGACTGTACAATACCTCGCGTTTGCCGTTGAGCTTGCATTTTGTTAATACAAGGTCGGTGTAATCAAACACGATTCGCTGGTTGCGAGGCACGACGTCGGGGTCGATCTGTGCTTCAAAGCACGCAAATGGGATCGGGTGCTCGGGAAATCGGTCTGTATCATACATAGTCTGAACTGCTCCCTTTGCGATAACTTTTTGTTCGTGATCGTACATAACTTTGACCCATTGTTCTCTTTTGGATGAAGGTTCATCAGGGAAAAAATCCAGTGCAAGTTTGGTAAGTCCGTTTTGTGCAAACTCTTTTTGCACAGTGTTGTTTTTGTGGGGCATAATAAAAGAATTTTTCAAAAGGTATAATACACTTTTTTTCTATTTTGTCAAACGATCGCTATTTTAAAAAAACGTTTTTTGTGAGAAAATACACACATGACCCCAGCAATCAAGAAACTTATATTCTTTATCATCCTTGTCGTGGCAGCACTCCTGCTCGGACGTGTTGTGTCGGTTGAGAAACCGCGTACGACTGTACCAGAGATGGCGCAGTACACTGCAGCATCAGTGGGACTTTCATTTACCTATCCGACTGGTCCACAAGGGTATGCTGTCTCACAACAGGCAACACTGCCAGCAAACGGCGCGCTCACGACTATCACACTGACACCAGTTGACCCGCGTGTACCAGTCGGTGGTGAGGCACCAGCATCGATCACGATCAACGTCTTTGACAACACAGACAAGCTCCAACCAAACGTCTGGGCTATGAAGAATGGTGAGGAGAGTGGCCTCGCACGCAAGCGCACCGAACCTGTCGAAGCAGTTGTCGGTGGAGCAAATGCTGTCCGGTTTATGGCAGACGGACTCTACGCGAGTGAGCAAGTTGTCGTCGCGCACGCGGGATACATCTATGTGTTCTCTGGTGAGTACCTCGCAGAGTCTTCGGTGATCCGTGATGACTTTGTGAAGCTCATCGAGTCGGTGACATTTGTACCGACAGGTATAGAGAGTACTGCCAAACTCAACATCGATGTGGTCTGTACTAGTGCGCTCGCGTATATGACATTCCCAGATGGAGCAGCAGCAGATGCATTTGTCGCAGATTGCAAAGAGGGCAAACACCCTGAAGTCATCGAACGATACAAAAAAGACATAGGGCTCGGCGACGGCGCTGCGGTCTAGTTTACTGGTATCGAGTATGTACATACCCTCAGCACAGAAGCTGAGGGTTTTTGTTGCCTCAGTATATATTGACTTTTATATATAAATATGTTACAATAAAATCAGATTTTTAAACCTTTAAAAACCCGTTAAACATGGCAGAACAAAAAAGGCCTGGAGATATGATTCTCCAAAAGATAAAAGATGGTGGTTACAAAACCTATACGGACTTTCGCCGAAAGTTCACAAAGGAAACGAAAGTAACACTTTCCGGAGGTATGCTTAGCCGCTATATCCGTGGTACTCGCCCGTCAAAACAGCGCTTTGAGGCACTTGTCGAATTTCTCGGTTTTTCTCCCAAGGAACAACAGGAAATCGAAGGTTTGTACCTTGGTACCATGAAAAAGTATAGCCCGGATGTCCGCAAACGAAGTGGCTATACAAAAAAAGCTTCTTCAAAAGAGAGGAAACCGGCCAGCCGTATCCCGCTCGTATCAGGGCCGGGAGCGCGCTCAAAAAAGAGTGTAAAGGTAAAAAAGAAGCAAACCAAAAAGACCGTGGTCAAAAAGACTAAAAAGAATCTGTACGCACAGCTTGCTGCGGCGTACAAGACGATCATGGGCAAGGCGCCCACAAAGCGCGCAAAGGTTTTGATCTTTGAGCTTTCGCTCGGGTAGTACATTGCGAACCGTCTCCGCACATAACGTGCGCAGACGGTTTTTTATTTGGTATCACGCAAGGAGTATGGGACAATCAACATATGTCGTCATACAACTGGTACAGCGCGCTCATCCGTCCATCGTGGGCACCACCGAGCTGGCTCTTTGGTCCCGTGTGGAGCGTGCTCTATACGATCATTGCGATTTCGTTTGGCACTGTGTTTTACAAAGCATGGAAAGGGGAGATCCCTAGTGTTGTTGTAGTTCCGTTTATACTTAACCTCATCTTCAACTTCTCCTTTACGTACTTTCAGTTTGGGCTCAAGAACAACCTCCTTGCTGCGATCGACATCCTACTTGTGCTTGGCACACTCATCTGGGCGATGGTCGCTATCTGGCCACACGTGCGCTGGGTCGCGCTTGCCAACATCCCATACCTCCTCTGGGTGTCGTTTGCGACAGTGCTCCAGCTGACGATCACGTACCTCAATCGATAGAAACTTTAGAAATTCTTTATCTCCATATGGCAATATTTCCACATGGAAAAAGATTTTGATGCGTGGAATAAAGAAAAGAAAATAGTCGACAAAAAAGTAGTTAATCGAAACTTATTTTTCTATCCGCGAGAAATATGGTGGTGTTCTGCTGGACTCAATATTGGTGTGGAATCAAATGGAAAACATGAAAATTTTGAACGCCCAATGCTTATACTCAAAAAGTTTAATAGTGAGATGATCTGGGTGCTTCCTCTGAGTACGCAGGGAAAAGAGCATAAGTATTATTACAAATTAGAATACGAATCAATCCGATCATGGGTCATTATCTCGCAAATAAAGACGATTAGTACGAAACGGTTATTGCGTAAAATAGGATCGATTTCAGAACATGATTTTAAGACTATCACCAATAAACTGCGCGATATCCTCTAAAATCGAAAGCTCCCTTGCGGGAGCTTTCTCGGAGGCCGAAGCCACTAATACGCACAGTGTACACCGTATAAAAAGTGCGTCAAGCATGAAGCGAGCCTGCTCTGTCCATGCTACACTCGCTCCATGATACAAAAGCCTACTTCGTACTGCGCATATGTCGAGATGCTTCCTGAGGACAACGTGCACCGCATCTATCACGACACGCAGTATGGATTCCCACTTGAGAGCGATGACGAGCTCTTTGAACGGCTCGTGCTTGAAATCAACCAAGCAGGCCTCAGCTGGGACACCATCCTCAAAAAGCAGCACAATTTCCACAAGGCGTACGACGCGTTCAATATCAAAAAGGTCGCATCCTACAAGGGCGCTGACAAAGCCCGCCTCCTCGCTGATCCAGGCATCATCAGGAACAGACTCAAAGTCGATGCAGCGATCCACAATGCTACTGTGATACTTGGGCTTCAAAAAGAGCACGGATCGTTCAAAGCATGGCTCGATATACATAGAGGCAAGACGCGCGATGAGTGGACGAAGCTGTTCAAACAAACGTTCAAGTTCACCGGTGGTGAGATCGTAAGCGAATTCCTCATGAGCACTGGCTACCTGCCTGGTGCACATGTAGAAGGGTGTGCGGTTGGTGAGAGACTCAAAAGCTGATTGTGTGTATGCAAAAAAATCCCCCGGATTCCGGGGGATCGTGATCTTGGTGTGGGAACTTGTTTACTGCAAACACTTTGCGCATACTCGGGTAGTACAGGAGGTATCGGCGGTAAATCTACTTTTGCCAAAACAGTAAACGCTTCATACGGGATATATGTATGTTGTATAGGGATCAGGATCTCTCCGTCAGGGCGGGGTAGCTCCAACTGCTGCGTACTAACTATACGTATATGCTCAGTATGAACTTTCTCGTGTACGATGACAGTATCGATATGCCGTAGAGTCATAAGCTCGGCGGACAACGTGCGCACAATGTATATACTGTACATATGACTACACTAAACGTGCGTATAGAAGAAAAGACCAAGGCGCAGGCGAGTAGGGTCCTCGCAAAGATGGGGCTCGATATGTCGAGTGCGGTGAAGCTGTTCCTGGCGCAGGTGATCAAGGAGGATGGGCTCCCGTTTACTCCTACCAACAATGCCAAGGCGATCCGTGCCCGCTGGGACAAAGAAGCTGCTGATGCACGCAAGCATGGCAAAAGTTATACGTCTGCTGAAGAAATGCATCGTGATATATTGGGTATATACTAGTGTGTATGTATACCGTTAAGGCTTCTGCGGCATATAAAAAATCTATTAAGAAAATCAAAAAAAGTGGAACGATTCGTATTCAAGAAATCGATACAGTAATCAACACGCTTGCTTCGGGTAAAAGCTTCCCGAAAAATACAGAGACCACAAACTCCGGGGTGAGCTCGAAGGGTATCGTGAGTGCCATATCCGTCCGGATGTGCTCCTTGTATACCAGAAGCAACATGACGTACTCATACTCCTCCTCATCGATATCGGATCCCACTCGTATCTGTTTTGATAAACCTAGGATCCTCGTCTTTTGCTATACTACCCCCATATGCAACACCAACGACTTGAACAACCGATCCAGGAACCCCAAGCACCAAAGGCTGTGCAGGTAGAGATACCGTTTCCAGAACCAGAAACTCTGCAAGAAGATTCTGCTATAACCAAAGAAGAGATTGATGAGGTGTACAAGGATGATCCCAAAGATCCTGATGTAAACAAATACGGACACTGGTAGTGCTATACTTGCACTATGAAAAAGAGCAGTAAAACAAAAAGTCGAGTAGTCATCTATCAAGCCAAAAATGGAGCGATTGAGTTTCGTGGAGATGTTTCAGGTGAGACTATCTGGGCTACGCAGGCGCAGATAGCTGAGGCATTTGGAGTTACCGCTCAAAACGTGACAATGCACATCAAAAATATTTACAAAGAGAAAGAGTTGCAAGAAAAGGCAACTTGTAAGAAATCCTTACAAGTTCGAATAGAGGGGAATCGTTCTGTTGCTCGAGAAGTCTTGGAATACAACCTTGATGTTGTTATTGCGGTAGGGTATCGGATTAGTTCTGTGCTAGGCACACAATTTCGTCAGTGGGCTACCAAAACTCTCAAAGATCATATAACAAAAGGTTATACTATCAACAAAAAACAGATTCAGAAAAATTATAAAGAATTTCTCGATACAGTCTCTTCGATCCAGGCATTGCTTCCGCAAGATATCCCGCTTGATACGAACGCAATTCTTGAACTCGTCAAAGAGTTTGCAAGTACGTGGAAGTCACTCGATGCGTATGACAAAGATACACTGATGACGATCGGTTCAACCAAAAAGTCAGTGACACTTTCTGCAAAAGAACTCTATGAGTCGATCGCAACACTGCGTGCTGATTTGATCAAAAAGGGTGAAGCAACAGCAATATTTGCACAAGAGCGAAGCGCGGGAAGTATCGAGGGGATCATGGGAAACGTACTGCAGTCACTCGGAGGCAAGCATGTGTATCCGAGTATCGAAGAAAAAGCTGCACATCTATTGTATTTCATCATCAAAAACCATCCGTTTGTCGACGGCAACAAACGCTCTGGTGCGTGGGCGTTTATCTGGTTTTTGCGTAAGCACAATGTCGTCGGGGCACGACAGATCACCCCGAGTGCCCTCACTGCGATCACACTCCTCATCGCCGAAAGTCATCCTCAAAAGAAATCACAGATGATCGCGCTTGTCACCACACTGTTGTCCGTGAAGAAAAAGTAGTATCTGCTATACTGCAGACACTATGGATGTACTCGCACATACACTCTGGACCAATGCGGGAGCGCGGGCGGCAAATGCAGTCGCTGCAAAAAAGGGGAAGCGGCTCCGGCTCCATGTCGGATGGACGGCGTTTTGGGGTGTGGTGCCGGACTTTTTTGCATTTACGGTGCCGTTTGTGGTGGCGCTGTATCGACTCGTCTTTGAAGGTGCGCCGTTTGTCCGTGGACCGCAGACGCTTGCAGTGGGAGGGTTTGATCTAGCTGCGTACTTGTACCAGTTTAGTCACTCGGTAGTGATCTGGGGACTCGTGTTTGTGCTTGTGGCAGTGCTCTCGCGTCGGCCGAGATGGGAGATGCTCGGGTGGCTACTGCACATACTCATCGACATACCGTCACATTCGATCAACTTGTATCCGACACCGTTTCTGTTCCCGATATCTGAGTATCGGTTCCCGTACGGTGTATCGTGGGGCAATAGATGGTTCATGCTCATCAACTACAGCGCGCTCCTCGTCGTCTGGGGACGGATCCTTCTCAAAAAATATGCTCGTAAAAGTCACAGTGTTCCCTCAAAGTAGAGAAGACAAAGTAGTTGCGATCTCATCCGATGCGTATGAGGTCTACGTCAGAGCAGGTGCGCAGCACGGTCATGCCAACAAAGTAGTGACCGCACTTCTTGCCAAGCACTTTGCGGCGAGCGCTCGGATGGTCTCTGGCGGGACACGGACGCACAAGGTATTTCGCATCGGATAGGTGTATACTGTAAATATATGAAAAAAGGATACCACGCAAACATTGAGACCCTTACCAAAGACAACACAAACTTTCGCCATGTGCTCTATACGGGCAAGCATGTGCAGCTCGTCCTCATGACGCTCCAGGCTGGTGAAGAGATCGGTATGGAAGTACACGAAGAAAACGATCAGTTTTTCCGATTTGAAGAAGGGCTCGGTACAGTGATCGTGGGTGAGACCGAGTACAAGGTTGGTGACGGTGATGTCGTGATCGTCCCTGCAGGGACAGCGCACAACGTCATGAACACTGGCAGTGCACCGCTCAAGCTCTACACACTCTACGCACCATCTCACCACAAAGACGGCATCGTCCGCACTACCAAACAAGAAGCGATGGACAACGAAGCAGACTTTGACGGCGTCACGACCGAATAACGTATATACAAAAACACTCCCGATCTGGGAGTGTTTTTGCGTTGACATTACATCTGGCCTGGTGCGACACAGTCCTTGCATCGGCTCTTGTGTGAGAAGATCTCTGAGATTGCTGAGAGACCGACGAGCACGTAGATGATGCGAGAGATTGTTGCTCCCATACCACCAAAGAGCTGTCCGACATCCCATCCAACAAGCCCAACGAGGAGCCAGTTGAGACCTCCGATGACAAGAAGTATGTACGCGATTTTGTGTAGTTTCATGGTGTAAGTGCTTATTGATAATACTTACTCCTCTAGTATATACCCGTTCCGATAAACACGGTGTGGATATCTATCGTCGTGGGAGTGGGTGCAGGTGCGCTGCGATACCGATCGCAGCTGCGATAAGGACGAGGTTTTTGATGATGTACTGACCGACAAGTGTTGGGACAAATGGTGCTTGCCAGCTTTCGCCTGGCAGGAAGACAAGCGGGAGAAATGTCATCACCATATGGATGAACAGGAGCGGGATCACGATGCGCACAGCGCCCTTGATGAGAAAGAGTATGCCGATGAGACACTCAAACAGTGCAAATCCGATATAAAACCCATCAAACGGCATAGCCCATCCGAGTGTACTATCAAAGAGGTTGTGTACGAGTGTACTTGCTGGTGAGAGGCCGAGTGCCTTGAGGAGACCAAACCAGAAAAAGACGACAAAGAGCGATATCCGCGCAGTTGGCATCGAAATCTTTCTAAAGAAATGAATAAGTGATGCGTCCAGGTTTTGTATAGTCATATGACTTTAGTATACACCCGCTTTGTGCTACTATACATCGACATATATACCCCTATACGCCAAATGCGAGGGGATTTATGCGTATATATCTATGCCACACAAAAAAGACACAACCAAACAGGACCAAGGACACATCGTCGTCAGGGGTGCACGTACCCACAACCTCAAAAACATCTCGCTCGAGATCCCGCGCGGCACGATGACTGCGATCACTGGACTTTCGGGTTCTGGCAAGAGTTCACTTGCCTTTGACACGATATTTGCAGAAGGGCAGCGTCGCTATGTCGAGTCACTCTCGTCATATGCGCGGCAGTTCCTCAATCAAATGCCCAAACCAGATGTCGATGAGATATCGGGACTTTCGCCGGCTATCTCTATCGATCAAAAGTCCCGTTCCAACAACCCGCGCTCAACAGTTGCAACGATCACCGAGATCTACGACTACCTGCGCGTGCTCTATGCGCGCGTCGGCAAGGCATACTGTCCTGTCTGTGGTACTCGAGTCGAGAAACTCTCTCCTGAAGAGATCAACACGTTCATCCTCGCCAAGATCAAAGAAGTCGGCAAGACAACCAACAAAAAGGTGATGGACGTCGCGTTCAACGATACACGCATCCAGATCTATGCACCGATTGTCCGCGGACGAAAGGGTGAGTACTATCAGCTCCTCTATGATCTCTTGGGCAAAGGCTTTGCAACCGTGCGCGTCGACGGACAGATCCATCAGCTCCGTGAGCGGATCGAGCTCAAGAAAAACGACAAACACACGATAGAAGTCCTCGTCGATGAGCTCGCAGTGCATGAGTTCAAAGACAATCCGCGCGATGCGGAGCTTCGTCTCGCGGAGGCAGTCGAGCGAGCGCTCCTCGAAGCAGATGGGCTCGTGCAAGTTGTGATCGGTACGTCAGGAGACTTTGAGATCAAGACTGATCCGATCCAAGAGTTTCTCCTCTCATCCAAGTTTGCGTGCCCCAACGATGGCTATAGTTTCCCCGAGATCGAGCCCCGACTGTTCTCGTTCAACTCACCGTACGGTGCGTGTCCTGAGTGTAATGGTATCGGTACCAAGTTCTTTGGCGGGACAGAGCCATGTGAAGTCTGTAGCGGCAAACGACTTCGTCCAGAAGCGCTCAATGTGTTCCTCGAGACAAGCAAGACCAAGATAAATGTAGTAGATCTCACCGCGTTTTCGGTCGAAGAGGCGTTTGATTTCTTTGCATCGATGAAGCTCTCTGCCAAGGACAAAGAAATCGCAAAAGCAGTGCTCAAGGAAATCGAGGACAGACTCACGTTTCTCCTCAACGTCGGGCTCGAGTATCTCTCGCTCTCGCGTACTGCCAACACACTCTCAGGTGGTGAAGCGCAGCGCATCAGACTTGCTTCGCAGCTCGGCAGTCGTCTCGTGGGCGCGCTCTACGTGCTCGATGAACCAACGATCGGACTACACCAGCGTGACAATGAGCGACTGATCAAGACACTCGAAGACCTTCGCGATCTGGGCAACACGATCCTTGTGGTGGAGCATGACGAAGACACAATCCTTGCATCTGACTACATGGTAGAGATCGGTCCCAAGGCAGGTATCCACGGTGGAGAAGTGATCGTCGCTGACTACCTGCAGAAACTTTTGAGTGCCAAGAAAAACGATAGTGGTTCTCGTACGCTTGCATATCTGCGTCAAGATGAAGTCATCGAAGTACCAGAGAAGCGTCGTGATCAAGATCGTGGCACGCTCAAGATAGTCGGCGCAAACCTTCACAACATCCACAATCAAAACATCGACCTCCCGCTCGGACGCATGATCGCGATCACTGGTGTCTCTGGATCGGGCAAAAGCACGTTTCTCTATGAGATCTTGTACAAAAACCTCCAGGCGCGTCTCGAGCGCAAACTCCGCAGTGCGCAGACATTTCACTGTGCATCGTTTACAGGATCTGAGTACCTCACACGTGCGATCATGATCGACCAATCACCGATCGGACGTACACCGCGGTCCAACATCGCAACATATACCGGAGCATTTACGCATATCCGTGAGCTCTTTGCTGCAACTGATGAAGCGCGTCTGCGCGGATGGAAGGTCAACCGGTTCTCGTTCAACGTCAAAGGTGGTCGCTGTGAAGCGTGTGAAGGAAACGGCGAGATCGCAGTCGAGATGCACTTCCTCCCGACGGTGTATGTCACGTGTGATGTCTGTGGTGGCAAGCGCTTTGACAAAGAAACACTCACGGTCAAATACAAACGCAAGAGTATCTACGATGTGCTTCAGCTCTCTGTCGAAGAAGCGCTTGAATTCTTTGGAGATATCCCAGCTATCTATGACAGACTCAAGACGCTCAGTGATGTCGGACTCGGCTATGTAAAGCTCGGACAATCTGCAACAACACTCTCTGGTGGTGAAGCGCAGCGTGTCAAAATCGCATCTGAGCTCTACCGTCCGTTTCTCGAGAAAACCATCTACCTCCTCGACGAACCAACAGTTGGGCTCCACTATGATGATGTGAGAAACTTGATCGGTGTCCTCAACCGGCTTGTTGCAAAAGGCAACACGGTTGTTGTGATCGAGCACAACCTCGACCTCATCAAATGCGCGGACTATCTCGTGGACTTTGGTCCAGAGGGTGGTGTACATGGCGGACACATCGTCGCAAAGGGTACCCCAGAAGACGTTGCCAACAACAAGCATTCACACACCGGACACTACCTCAAAAAGCTACTGTAGGTGTGCTATAGTACTAACCTATGGATTTCTCGACCTTTCGCTCATGGTTTGACGAGCGGTTTGACGCGTACCTTGAGAAACATATCACTCGGTTTGTAGCCTATAGCGACAGTACTGAGGTGCTCGCTATCGCAACATATGCACGCACTGTTGCTCGTGGTGGCAAACGATTTCGTCCGTATCTCGTCTATAGCGCACTCGCACCTACAGATGCACAGGATCATTTTGAGCTCTTTGCAGCGGTTGAGCTACTACATGTGTTTGCGCTTGTGCACGATGACATTATGGATAGTGGCACGACACGTCACGGCGCTCTCTGCGCACATCGAGCATTTGCCGATCGCTATCACGATGTACGTATCGCAGAAGGCGTCGCGGTCCTTCTGGGCGACCTCCTCTATCAGTGGAGTTATGAGAGTTTGCTTGCATACACTACAAGTCATCCGCAGCAAGGAGCGCAACTTGTGAGTATATTTGGCGAACTGATTCGTGAAGTGATTCACGGACAGATGATGGATGTGATCTCTCCAACACAACCACCACTGTCGCAAGAACTCATCGAACAAAAGATGTATCTCAAAACCGCGCGGTACTCATTTGTGCAGCCGATGCGACTCGGGTTTGCAGCAGCAGGGGTGCTTGATGCGAGGAATGCATTTGCAGAAGGATTTGGTCGCTGTCTTGGTCTCATGTTCCAACTCCAGGATGATCTCATCGATGTTTCTCAGGGGCACGACAAGTCTTCGTTTGTGGATATCGAAACGAACCAACAGACACTATTGTCATGGTTTATGCATGCACAAGCTACAGAGCAGTATCGAGCACAGTTTGCCGGATATGTCGGCAAGAAATTAAGTAGTGTAGATCAAGAAGCCGTAGCAAAGTGTATCCAAGAAAGTGGCGCGCGTGCATATGTACAAGAGCGTATCGATGCGTACTACCAAGAAGCAATCGCACTCGCAGATACGCCAGTGTGGCAAGCGCTCGCCTCGATGGTATACACTCGCAATAACTAATATGCTGCAAACTGCTCGAGCAATCATCAAACACTATGGCACTGGGTACTACCGAGCGTCATTTTTATTTCCCAAAAAGATTCGTGATGCAGTGTGGACGCTGTACCAGTTTGTGAGGCTTCCTGATGAGATCGTCGACAACCCGACTTCTCAAAGTGCAGTAGAGCTTGATACATGGATTGCAACTTGGAACACTGCGCTACAAACGCGTACAACTGACAACGAAACATTCAAAGCATTTTTTGGTGTACTCGATATGTACCAGATACCGGTAGAGTACACGCATGACTTTCTTGCGGCGATGCGCCAAGACCTTACCAAAGATCGCTATGCGACGTACGCAGAGCTCGAAGAGTATATGCACGGTTCTGCGACTGTGGTCGGGTACATGATGAGCTATATCACCGGCTTCCGAGAAGGGGCACTTCCACACGCACGAGCGCTTGGTGAAGCATTTCAGATGACCAATTTCCTCCGTGATATCAAAGACGACTATGTCGAGCGCAACCGTATCTACATCCCCCAAGAAGACATGGAGCGGTTTGGGGTGAGCGAAGCACACATACATGATGGGGTTGTCGATGATGCGTGGCGTGCGCTCATGCAGTTTGAAGTAGCGCGCACGCGAGCGCTGTATGACAAGGGTGTTGCGGGGATCAAATACTTGCACCCACAAGGGAGAAAAGGGGTGTACGCAGCGGCGCTCATCTACAAAAAGATTTTGGACGGTATTGAAGCATCTAACTACGATGTATTTTCAAAACGAGTAGTGGTCAGCCCATTTCAAAAGACCATGCTATTATGGAAAGCACTATGGACCAAAAATCAGTAATCATCATCGGAGGAGGGATCGGCGGACTTGCACTCGCTGGTATGCTGGGCAAAGCCGGCTACAAAGTAACGATAGTTGAGAAAAACGACTCTGTTGGTGGACGTGCGCGGATCTTCAGACAAGATGGATTTATGTTTGATATGGGTCCAAGCTGGTACATGATGCCCGATGTGTTTGAACACTATTTCAACGTGCTCGGCGAAGACATCAACGACTACTACAAGCTCGAAAAGCTCTCGCCATCGTACCAGATCACGCTCAAAAGCGACGGCAAGAGTTACAAGTTCTACGCAGATATGGCCAAGAACAAAGAGTTGTTTGACAGTATCGAACCTGGATCTGGAGCAGTGCTCGAAGCGTTCCTCAATCAAACCAAGTGGCAGTATGAGCTCTCCAAAGCAGAGTTTATGTACAAAAACTACAACTCCATCCGCGACTTTATGACACTGCGCGTCATGCGCCAAGGTGCGAAGCTCCCGCTCTTCAAAAAGCAGCGCGACATCATCAACAAAAAGTTTAAGAGTGAGATCCTCCGCAAAGCGCTTCAGTATCAGACCGTGCTTCTGGGTACTGCTCCGGGTGACACGCCAGGCATCTATACACTCATGAACTACGTCGATCTCGTACTCGGTGAATGGTATCCCGACGGCGGCATCCGTGCAGTGCCGGGGTCACTCGAAGCAATCGCGCGCAAGTATGGCGCAGATATCAAGACAAACGCACCTGTCGCAGAAATCATCATCGAGAACAGTGTTGCCAAGGGTGTCAGGCTCGAGAGCGGAGAAGTGCTCACTGCAGACATCGTCGTGTCCAATGCCGATGTCGCGCATACCGATCTCAAACTCCTCCCCCCAGAGCATCGCGTACATTCAGACAAATACTGGAACTCTCGCGTCCTTGCGCCGAGTGCGTTCATCCTCTATCTCGGAATCAAAGGCAAGCTCCCGCAGATGGAACATCACAACCTTCTCTTTACCAAAGACTGGGAGAAAGGCTTTGGTGAAATTTTTAACAAGCCTGCATGGCCCGAGGATCCGTCAATGTATGTGTGTATGCCGTCCAAGACTGATAGCACTGTTGCGCCAGCAGATCACGAAAATCTTTTCGTACTTGTACCTATCGCGTCAGGTCTCGAGTACACCGATGAATTTGCGCAGCAGTATGGCGACAAGGTGATCGCTGAGATCGCGCAGTACTATGGTATACCAGACCTCGCAGATCGCATCGTTGTACGTCGCTCTTACAGCGTCAAGGACTTCATCGCAGACTACAATGCGTTCAAAGGCACCGCACTTGGACTTGCACACACACTCACGCAAACTGCAATTTTCAGGCCCAACAATGTGCATCCTAAAATCAAGAATATGTTTTATGTCGGCGCAGGCACGAACCCCGGCATCGGCATGCCGATTTGTCTCATCTCTGCTGAGCTTGCGTACAAGCGCATACAGGGGATAGAGCATTCGTTTCCGTTGGAGAAAATATAAAACAAAACCACCCCGCGATAGCGGGGTGTATAATCTAACTTTTCTTTTCAAAAAGTTTGTAGCTGTTTTTTATTCCTAAGGCTATAAACAGTACCAACCAGTCAAGAGACGTGTGCCAAAGCACTTTTAGCATGTACGACCAGTTATCATTGAATCTCCATACTGTAAAAATAAAGTCATCAAGATGTTTACCGGGAAGATTTCTCTCGAACAGTGCTTTAGCAAAACCACCTATAAGCATAAAGAGCATTAAAAACCAATGAAAGTTTTTCGGGGCGTTAAGGATGGTTGCAGCAAGAAGTAGTATGTTTAATACCGAGAACACTCCTAGGATCATTTTGTAACCCTGAGACATCACAGGTAAATTTATTGAAAAGTACGCTGCGGTGAGACATGCAATCATTAAGAGGAACATTCCTGCAAAAAATTTACTCATTTTCATATAAAGAAGTTTTTGATTTACAAAAACACTACTACTTTTTATACAAAAGTCAAGTTACCAGATATTCTTCGCAAACAGTTCCATCGATACAATCGCACCGATAATTGTGTTGATGAGTGGGAAGTAGGTGTAGAGCTTGAAGAGTGCGTCGTCAGTAGCGGCTTTGGTAGAGCGCCACATGAAGTATGAGAATGTAATCCCGCCGATCATACTCGCGACGGGGATGATATGGTACTTGACTATATAGTATAATAATGCTATAATATAGTTGAGAAACAGTATTTGTTCTCCACAACTTAAAACTTAAACAAAATGGCTGACTACAAAAAAGTCGTTGAGATGTTGGGTGATAACCTTGCATCTTTGCTTGAGCTAGCAAAAAAATGGCTCATCCATTGGAAAATCAAACCCAAAAAATTATTTCACGTATTTCAGCAGATTCGTAAGGATGACCCCAATGGTCTGATTGCTGGTACGCACGAAATCAAAGTGAAAGAAACACAGGCTACAACATCGTCTGCCGATGACGAGTATTTTGAACAAATACTTGAAACCGACTACATCACTATCCCCGACATGACAACCGTTGTTGCCTATGCGAAGGATAAATGGAGTAAAGAAATGGGAAGCGTAACACCTTCGACTGTACTTGTTGCAGGAGAGAAGAAGAAAGTCAAAGTGTTCCACTCTAAAAAGGGACCATCATCACAGAGTTGCATTGATTTCATCAAAGCACAGGAAGGTGCGACACTGCCAAACATGTTCGGCTTAGCCGTTGCAGAAATGACTGTCGGTTCTCAACTCCCAAGAGACAAATGGATCTTAGCATTTGATAACAGAAACAATCTTTCGGTGAGCGCTGGCGGCATCCGTAGGGTGCCGGGCTTGTACCTCCGCTCTGATGGTAGCGCGGTCCGTGACTGGTTCGATTGGGATGGTGTCTGGCCTGCTGGCAACTGTTTTGTTTTGCTCTGCGACTAACAGTACTTAGGTACTGTGTCACTTAGTTCAACACTGTGATTCTTAGATACTTCGTGGCTTTGCTTTTTAGCAAAGCCACTTTTTTATGCAGAAATTCCGAATTTTTTCTGAAGAGATGTAGGCTACAACATCAATATTGCTACCAAATATTTTTCGCAAACAGCTCCATCGAGACAATTGCACCGATGAGGGTATTGATGAGGGGGAAGTAGGTGTAGAGCTTAAAGAGTGCTTCATCAGTAGTTGCCTTGGTAGAGCGCCACATGAAGTATGAGAATGTAATCCCGCCGATCATGCTCGCGACAGGGATGATGTCACGCACAAGGTACGCTGCAAAGAGATACAGGAACCAGCAGAGATATATCGTACTCTTTGCCCCGATCATGATAGCAATGGTGCGGAGGTTTGCCTTAAAGTCTGCCTTGATATCAGGTACTGCACTGTATGCATGCATCGCAACTGCCCAGAGTATGCCAGCGATCACACCAGTTGTTGGAAATCCTGTGCCACCTGCGAGGTAGTAGCCAAATACACCTGTTGCGACGTAGTGTCCTGCTGAGAACAGTGAGTCGAGCACAGGGCGGACCTTGGCGCGGATCGGATATGCAGAGTACATACTTGCAAAGAATACGAATGCGACAAATGAGATGACAAGTGGAGTGGTAAGCGGCACAAAGAAGAAAAAGGGAATGTTGGTGAGGATGATCCATTTCCAGAGCGCGCGACTTTTCTCAGGTCCGACGAGTGCCTCGTATGCGTTGTCGCCCTTTTTGGGATTGAGTTTGTCGGTCTCGTAGTCGTAGATGTCGTTGATGCCGTAGATGAGGATGTTGGCAGGGATGAGGAAGTAGAGCGCAAACACCCAGTATCGCCAATCTGCAAAAAATGTGAAGCCTTGGAGCGCCGCAACAGTCCCCACGAGTCCAAAGGTTGCAGCTTCATAAAGCCAAAAGCGGGGGCGGGAGATACGGAGCACTTCACGGAAGTTCATAGTACAATAGTACTCTATGGCAGGCACAAAGTCGATCGGTATTCATGTGTTCAGGAGAGATTTGCGTCTCGAGGACAACAGCGCACTTATCGCACTTGGCAAAGTCGTCGATACGATACTGCCAGTATTTATCTTTGATCAGCGTCAGGTGGGGGAGCATGAGTATCGAAGTACGCCAGGACTACAGATGCTCTGTCAGTCGCTTGTCGATCTCGATACAGCGCTCCGAGAAAAAGGCGGTGCACTCCACGTGCGAAGCGGTATCGCAGAAGAGGTGATCGAAAAACTCATTGCGGAAGTGAAGCCTGTCGCACTTTCATACAACAAAGACTACACACCATTTGCACAAACAAGAGATACAGCGATAGACGCACTGTGCAAAAAGCACGATGTACAGATAGTCGCTGAGCACGACGTGACGCTCCATGCGCCGGGTACTGTCGTGACAAAGGATGGGAAGCCATACAGTGTCTATACACACTACCGTGTCGCAGTTGAAGCGCTTCCAGTACCAGCGCCGAGCAAGTTTCCTACTTCAGTGCAGTTTGGTACACATGCGCATGGTCAAGACCTCGCAAAGATAGTGAAGCAGCTCGTACCGCACGCACAGACACTTCGGGTGCACGGCGGCCGCACAGCTGCAAAAGAGTCGCTCAAAAAGCTCGCGCACAACACAGCCTATGCGCATGAGCGAGACTTCCCATCGATCAATGCGACATCGCTTCTTTCGGCTCATATCAAGTTTGGGACACTTTCGATCCGAGAGATCTATCACTACGGGCAGCTACACATGCCGACACCGACGACATTTTTGCGAGAGCTTCTCTGGCATGACTTCTTCACCACAGTTGCAGCGCTCACACCGCACGTGTACAAAGGTGCGTATCGATCAGAGTTTGATGCGCTTGAGTGGGACACCGACAAAGAGAAGTTTGAGAAATGGAAACAGGGCATGACCGGGTTCCCGATAGTGGATGCGGGGATGCGCGAGCTTGCACAGACTGGGTATATGCACAACCGTGTGCGCATGATTGTCGCGTCATTCCTTATCAAAGACCTCCATATGAACTGGCAGTGGGGTGAGCGATACTTTGCGCAGATGCTCACCGACTACGATCCGGCAGTCAACAACGGCAACTGGCAGTGGGTCGCAGGGACAGGGTGTGATGCATCTCCGTGGTTTCGTATCTTTAACCCATGGCTCCAACAACAGAAGTTTGATCCCGAGTGTACATACATCAAACAGTGGGTGCCAGAGCTTGCCTCACTGAGTCCCAAAGAGATTCATGATATAGAAGGAGCCGCTCGACAGTCTGCAGGATACCCACCACCGATGTGCGATCACAAAGCTGAGGCACAAGAAACAAAGAGGCGGTATGGGAAGATAAGGAAATAAAAAAGCCGCAGCGATATGCTGCGGCTTACTGTCTTAGGAAAGGTCATCTACAATTTCTTGGTCTTCTCGTAGGTAGTCTTTTTCTAAGGCTTCTTCTTTTAATTCTCTAAGAAAAGTTTCCCAGGAAACAATAAACCACTTTGTCTTTTTGAGTTTTTGTTTCAACTCAGAAGCGTTTATTTTTTGTGGCACTGCATTTTTTTCTGAAGTAGGATGATCTTCTTCAGGTTTTGTTTTTTGTGTCAAGGGAAGCCTGATTCTTTTTAATGCAAAACCTTCAGTACCGCTCATACGTCGGTAGTACTCATCGTCTTTGATTGTAAAGTTTTCTACATTTACAATGAGAAGATTGTTTTCGGCGTTAGCGCTTTCGCTTTTGTACTTTCGATCCATGATTTTTATATCAGGATCTGAAATGGTCTTTGAATGAACCGCATCGCCTTTGATAAGGAGTTGTGCTAAACATTCAAATTGATCACCTGAAATAAAAAAAGCTTTTTTAGGTTCTTCGTGTACAGCATCGCAATCGCAACTGATAATCTGCAGGATTTCGTACTTTATGTTGTACTCAAGATCTTTTTTGATCTCTTGGAAATCTGCAGGCAGCAAGCCTTTTTCAGAGATAATGATAAGCTCCGTGCCGTCTGCTATCGCTTTAAGGGCTCGTTGTTTAACTTTTTTAAATATCCAGGTTTCAAACTCTGCTCGATCAAATTCAGGATTATCTTCCCCAGTAGAAAGTTTTGCTCTAAACCTTTTTTCATTTCTGAGTTGTATTTCATGGATATCTTCTGCAGTTGCCGAAGATCGATCGATTGAAACAAGGTTAGGAGTTCCCTGAGAAAGAATACTGATTAGGGCGGGGACTTCATCTGAAGCAAGAATGACAACTTTTTTGTGTGACATATTTTTGTTTTATTGAGTTTTGAAATTTTTCAATATACTACTTATTTTTTCAAAAATGTCAAATGAAACTGCCCCTTCTATGAGGGGCAGGTTTAAATGATTTTGGAGTTACGATAACAGGGAAGATTCTCCTGATAGTGTCTTTTTCGGTGCATTTGTTGTTCTTGCAGCGAATGACTGTAAAAGCTTGCGTTTTGATTGTGTACTTGGATTTGGGTGTCCTTGTAGGGAAAGAAGACTGTGCTTTATACCATACTACAAGCACACACATGCTGAGGGCTGTAAGTAGTATTTTCATGAGCGTTTGTTTTGGTTTATGATACGCTTCCTGTATGACAAGTCAACAACTCAAAAAAGCAAAGGAGATTTGGGCTATGATCGGTCCCATACTTCTGACAAAGTATAAGCGAGACAAGACGTTTCTCGACTATACCAATCCGTGGGAGCTCCTTGTCGCAGTCATACTGTCTGCGCAGACGACCGATGAACTCGTGAACAAGATCACGCCCGCGTTGTTCAAAAAGTATCCAACACCTGCAAAAATGGCAAAAGCAAACATCGCCGATATACAGATGCTTGTACAAAAGGTGAACTATTTCCGGATGAAAGCCGGGTATCTCAAAAAGACCGCCGAAATCCTTTGCAAGGATTTCGGCGGCACTGTCCCACTCGACATCGACAAACTCCAGACACTCGCAGGTGTGGGAAGGAAAACTGCAGTTGCGGTGATGACGAACCTTGCACGAGAACCGCACGGTATACCAGTCGATACACACGTCATACGGTTTGCACATCGGTTCAAACTCTCTCGTCATACCGATGCATCCAAGATAGAACAAGACCTTCTCCAGATCATCCCCAAGAAAGACTGGAAACGCGCCGGCTACGCGATCAAAGAGTATGGACGAAAAGAGGGAAAGGCGAGGGGGTATAAAAAGGATGAGGATCCGTTAGTGAAAGTGTCGGAAAAATAAAAATACCCATCTTTAATTTGATGAGTATTAACTTTTATCAGATTGTTTCTATAATTTTTCTAGTTCAGCTTCAAATTTTCTATAAGCTTCTTTTTTAGAGTCTGTGTTGTATCGTTGACATAAAGCTTGTTCTTTCTTAGAAAGATATTTGAAGCTAAGTCCGCCTGTTATTAGGGTGGGTAAAAATAAAATTCCTATAAGACAAAGCAGGGTAGATATTTTATCCGTATCCACATACAGAATACTTACTGCTAGGATTAAGCAGGTGAGTAAAAAAGAGAGTGTTGCGTACAGTAGTACATCAGTTACTCTGATATAAAATATTATTTTTTTCATAAATGTAATTTTCTGTTATAATACATCTTATTTATGATTCGTCAAGATTTCGACAAACTCAATTTGCCAGACACTCCAGGTGTCTATGAATGGCGCGATAAGGATGGCGCTATCTTGTACGTCGGCAAGGCAACGAGCTTGCGTGACCGCGTGCGTTCGTATTTCTCACCCGATGTGATCAAGACTCGCGGTGCACATATCGTGGACATGGTGTTCAGGGCTTCTACTGTGACGTATCACGAAACCATGAACGCACTCGAAGCGCTCATCCTCGAAGCAAACCTGATCAAGAAGTACCAGCCGTACTACAACACCAAAGAAAAAGACGACAAAAGCTTCAACTGTGTGGCGATCACACGCGAAGACTTCCCGCAACTTGTACTCGTGAGACAAAAAGACATCGATACCAAGGCCAAGAGTGTGCGGATCCCGCGCAGTACACAGGTAGTGCCGTATGATGCAGTGTACGGCCCATATCCAAGTGGAAGTGCGATACGCGAGGCGCTCAAACTCTTGCGCAAGATTTTCCCGTTCAGAGATATCGCATCGAGCAAGAAAGACAATGCAACCTTTTATCGACAGATCGGACTTGCGCCAGACACATCATCAACTGAAGCAGGTAAACGATACAAAGAAACAATCACGCGGCTCAAGCTCATCTTTTCGGGCAAGCTACGCACACTCATCGCGCAGCTCAAGCGTGACATGATGCGCGCTGCAAAATCGGAGAAGTTTGAACTAGCAAATGAACTCAAGGCAAAAGTGTTTGCACTCGAGCACATCCAAGACATATCGCTCATCAAGCGAGACCTGGTCTCAAGTGATGGAGGATTTCGTATCGAGGCATATGATATCGCGCACCTCTCGGGTAAGCAGATGGTGGGAGTGATGACGGTGGTAGAAAACGCGGTTGCGCGCAAGAGCGACTACCGCAAGTTCATCGTGCGCGGCTTTGACAAGGCCAACGACGCGGGTGCGCTGCGTGAAGTGCTCACTCGACGACTTGCACACCCCGAGTGGCGATACCCTGACGCTATCGTTGTTGACGGTAACATCATCCAGATCAATGTTGCGCGTGAAGTGCTCGCAAGTGTAGGGCTCGAGATCCCGATCATCGCTGTCACCAAAGACGATCGTCACAAAGCCAAGGCGCTCGTGGGAGACACCAAGCTCATCGATGAAAATAAATACGCAATCCTCCTTGCCAACAGCGAAGCACACCGCTACGCGATCGCATTCCACAAAGACAGACGCAGGAAAGCAATGCTATAATTGAAACACTATGCAACGCATTGGGATATTGCGCGGAGGAATAGGTGATGAATATTTCATGTCACTTGAAAGTGGCGCGCGTATCATGCAGGCACTCCAGGCAGAAGGATACCAAACTGTCGATATGCTCGTTGATCGCGAAGGGGTGCTTCACATCAAAGGACTCCCCGCAAGTATCGCTGATGCACAAGCGCACGTCGATATGGTATGGAACACACTTCATGGTGCGCTCGGTGAGAGTGGTCGTGTGCAGGAGCTTCTCGATGAGGCAGGTGTTTGCTATAGCGGCTCGTGTGCGGATGCAGCAGCGATTGCACATGACAAGTTGCGTGCCAAAGGCAAAGCACGCGCCCTCGGTATCAAAACTCCTGAAGCGGTATTTGTCATGCCAGAGGGTACCGAATCTATCTCAGAAGTAACACAAAACATTTACAAAAAGATGGCACCGCCATGGGTACTCAAACCACTCACTGGAGGATCGTCAGTGCGGACGTATTTTGCATTTACACCACTTGAGCTCGCACAGTTTGTCGATGAATGTATCTCGCACGGGCAACCGTTTATCGTGGAGCAGTACATCTATGGACGCGAAGCTGCGGTTGGGGTGATCGAAGGATTTCGCGGGCAAGAGATATATACACTCCCCGTAGTTGAGATCAAGCGTGACAAGATACTTACTCATGATGATCGAACGCAAGACGATCATGCTGTTGTGACCGGAGGACTCACTGCTGATGAGCGAGAGCGTCTGAGCAGGTTTGCCAAAGACATGCATCAGGCAATCGGCGCACGAGATTATTCGCAGAGCGAGTTCATCGTCGACAAGTATGGCAAGATCTGGTACCTCGAAACCGATACGATCCCACATGTGCAAGAACATCACCCATTTGTCAAAGCGCTCAAGCACGTCGGCGGGTCACTCGGAGAGTTTGTGCGATCGGTGATTGGTCGCAAGTAGGTGTATACTATAAGTATATGAAAAACCTTTCGCATTCTCGATTTGTCGTGTGGTCACTTGTTGTCAGCATCGTGATTGTACTTAATCTATTTTTCAACTACGCATTGTCGCTTGTATGGAAGGCGCCATCATATGATGCCTATATGACGAGACCCCAAGTCGTCGAACTCTATACGAGAGAGTCATGTGTCGCTGCTGGTGGTCAATGGACTCAGACAACGATTACCTCAGAAACAACAGACCCACAGAGCAAGCTCGGCGGATACTGTGACCCAGACTATACCAACCGCATGCGCTATGAAGCAGATCGCAAGGTGTACAACAGAAACGTATTTCTCGTGCTTGTTGCACTCGGTGCACTGGTTGTCGGTATCGGTACTGCGCTCAAGAAACGATTTGAAGTACTTGCGATTGCGTTTTCATGGGCAGGAGTACTCTCATTTGTGATTGCATCGATGCGGTACTGGTCTGATGCGACTGATTTGTGGAGAGTACTTATCCTTGCGATAGCACTTGTCGTACTCATATATCTTGCGATCAAAAAGTTTGCACAGTAAACTGTGTCCCGGCATCGTATCTGTTCATCAAATCAAAGCAGTAGCATGTGGGCACAAATACCGCACGGACACTGGTGGAATAATCCAAAAAAGTAACTGAGCACGGCCTGTATTTACTACAGGCCTTTTTTATGGAAGACTGTAGTAACTATGGAACAACTAAAGTTTGAACAAAAGAACAGACCAGCAATATCTTTTGTTACAGAAAAAGGTAGTGTATACACCTATCTTGAGGATGGAAGGATCGAGCGATATAAAAAAGTAACAGACGAACACTTTGAACCATCAAATGCTGTTGTCTTTATCCCAAACTGGGAATGGGTTTATACGCACGCACCAAAAGAATTTCTTGAAAAATTTGAAAATGAATTAATTTTAAATCAAGAACTACTCAGCTATATCCACGAAGAAGGAAAAAAATATACATTATCGATGATGAAGGTAATAAGCTTGATGACCAGGAAAAAGTTAAAAATGCAAAAAATGTATATTTGTATTTTGGTACGGAAAGTAAGGGTGACTTTGTGATTCCGGTACAAAAAGAGCCCCAGGTCGGTTATAGACCTTTTGATACCATCAAGTATAAAACCGATAGCGGATGGGAAAGAAAAAGCCATATTGGTAATAAAATAATAGAAGTAAATTACGAAGCTTAATTGCTAAAAAGGGATTTTTGAGGCAAAATCCATACACATATGAAGCCCTACGACCACAAGGAGATCGAGCACAAATGGCAGGAAAAGTGGGTAGCCGAGGGCACCTACAACACCTCTGACAGTACCGACAAGCCCAAGATGTATGTACTAGACATGTTCCCGTATCCGTCAGGCGCGGGGCTTCATGTCGGGCATCCACGTGGTTATATCGGTTCTGATGTCTATGCTCGATACAAACGCATGCAAGGCTTCAACGTGCTTCACCCGATGGGATTTGATAGCTTTGGACTTCCCGCAGAACAATACGCGATCAAAACTGGCAATCACCCTGGACCGTATACTGACGAACTTATTGAGCACTACAAAAAGCAGCTCACCAATATCGGCTTTTCGTACGACTGGACTCGCGAGGTTGCGACACACAAACCTGAGTACTACAAATGGACGCAGTGGATTTTCCTCCAGCTCTACAACTCATGGTACAACCCTACTACCAACAAAACTGAATCTATCGATACGTGTATAGAGAAACTTCAAAAAGAAGATCCAAAATGGAACGACTATGGTGCAAAAGAACAGCAAGATATCCTCATGCAGTATCGCATCGCATATGAAGGTTATGCGGAAGTGAACTGGTGTCCTGAGCTCGGTACTGTGCTCGCAAACGATGAAATCATTACTGCAGCTGACGGCAGCATGGTGAGTGAGCGCGGCGAGTATCCGGTGATCCGCAAAAGCATGCGACAGTGGTTTATGCGCATCAGTGCCTATGCAGATCGATTGCTTGCAGGGCTCGATACTATCGACTGGCCGCACGGGATCAAAGAAATCCAGCGCAACTGGATCGGCAAATCTGAGGGAAGTGAGATCAGTTTCAAACTGAGCACAGGAGACGAAGTCTCAGTATTTACCACACGAGCAGATACGCTTTTTGGCGTCACATATATCGTGCTTGCGCCAGAGCATGAGCTCGTGCAAAAGCTTTCGTCACAGATTGCAAACTGGCAAGAGGTACAAAGCTATATCGCAAAGATCAAAGCAACAAGTGAAGACGATCGCACCAATGACAAGAATGAAAAGACAGGTATCGAGCTCAAAGGTATCACCGCAACTAATCCTGCAAATGGCGAACAAATCCCCGTCTGGATCGCAAACTACGTGCTTGCAAGTTATGGTACCGGCGCTGTGATGGCAGTACCTGCACATGATGAGCGCGACTGGGAATTTGCGAAGAAATATGAATTGCCGATAAAGTCTGTTATTGCCGAAAGTGTTGGAGAGTACCATATAGAAAAAAATATCCGACGAGAAGTAAAGGCAATTATTGTAAAAGATAGCAAATTGCTCGCAGTAACAAATGAGACTGACTATGGCTTGCCTGGAGGTGGAATTGAAGAAGGAGAAACTCCAGAAGAAGCATTATATCGCGAGATAAAAGAAGAGCTTGGATACACGAATGTGAAAATTACAAAATCCCTCGGAGAAATATATCGTTGTTATTTTTCAAAAACTGAAAATAAGCAAAAAGTCAGACATCTATACGGATTTGTTGTGGAGATAATTGATGAAACTAAAGTGTCAATTGATCCCAACGAACTTGATAAACCTATTCTTCTGGATTTTCAAGATGCTATACAAAAAATTGAAGCAGGAGGCGGGCATTATAACTCTATACTTATTAAACGATTTTTGAACAATACTTTTGATTTATTTTGTAATGAAGGAATCTTGGTTAATTCACAAGAATTTACTGGCCTCACTTCACAAGAAGCAAAAGCAAAAATCACTGCATTCGTCGGGGGTAAACTTGTCACCAAATACAAAATGCGAGATGCGATATTTGCACGGCAACGGTACTGGGGTGAGCCGATCCCGCTTAAGCACGATGCAGAAGGGATTATCACGCCGCTAGGTGAGAGTGAGCTACCACTAGTACTTCCCGAGCTTGCAGACTTTGCGCCAGCGGGCGATGGGAGCTCACCACTTGCCAAGTCAGAGGAGTGGATGAAGGCAGGATATGAGACCAACACCATGCCAGGATGGGCGGGATCATCATGGTACTTTTTGCGCTATATGGATCCGCACAACGACAGTGCGTTTGTAAGCAAGGACGCAGCAAACTATTGGGGACAAGTCGATATGTATGTCGGTGGTGCGGAGCATGCAACAGGACACTTACTCTACTCACGCTTCTGGAACATGGCACTACACGATCTCGGCTATGTACCACACAGTGAGCCGTTCAAAGTGCTTCGCAACCAGGGACTCATCGCAGGCACTGACGGCCGCAAGATGAGTAAACGCTGGGGTAACGTGATCAATCCAGACGATGTGATTGCGCAGCTTGGTGCAGATACGCTTCGCGTGTACGAGTCATTTATGGGGCCATTTGAAGCGCATCTCCCATGGTCGACTGATGGTATCGTCGGTTCACGACGCTTCATTGAGCGAGTACATCGAACACTTACGAGTGACAAAGTCGGAACAACTTCAGATGTAGCATTTCAAAAGGCGCTGCACAAAGCGATCAAAAAGGTTACTGGTGATATCGAATCCTTTGCATTCAACACTGCAGTGTCAGCGCTCATGATCTGTCTCAATGAAATGGAAAAAGCAGCAAGCATCTCTGTTGATGACGCAAAAGCATTTCTCAAACTCCTTTCACCATTTGCACCACACATCACCGAAGAACTTTGGTATGCACTTGGTGAGACAACGTCTATCCATCGTGCGCCGTGGCCTGTGTATGACCCAGCACTCATCATCGATGACGAGGTGACTATCGGCGTACAGATCAATGGCAAGCTCCGCGCAGAGCTCACGATCGCATCCATCGCAACCAAAGAGGAAGTCGAAATTGCCGCAAAAGCGCTCCCTCGTATCCAGGAACTCACACAAGGACAAACCATCAAGCAGGTTGTTGTGGTACCGGGGCGTATCGTCAACATCGTGATATAGCTTTTGTCTATAAGGATTTTGCGGTATCATAGAGCTATATGCATCGATCAGGCGCGTTTGCCACAGTTTCGTTTTGGTCCCTCGTTGTCCTTGTCGCGACACTGCCGATCGTATTTGTCTCTAGTGCATGGGGAGGAATCCTTGCGACCAAGGCGCTCGTACTGTACGGCATAGTGTTTTTTGCAACGCTGTGCTATCTGGCAAGTCAGTTTTTCTCAGGCAGTATCGTGATCCCTCGACATCGGATACTTGCACTTGTTGCTGTGTGGGTCGGGCTTGTCTTTGTGAGTGCACTTCTTTCTGCCAACACGAGTGTATCGCTCTGGGGGAGAGGCTTTGCACAAGATTCATTTGTGACAGTATGTACCCTCGGACTTATCGTGCTCCTTGTTGGGCTGTTTGCTCGAGTACAGAAGCGACTCGTCACACTGTTTGTTGCGATATTTATAGCATCGACAGCTGCAGTGCTGCTGCAAGTGTTACTCTATGCGATCCATAGTCCGATCCTCGCACATGTTTCTAGAGAGGGAAGTATCGTTGGGACCTGGGTTGATTTTTCATATTTTGTGACGCTCACACTGATTGTCGGGCTTTTGTCGTACGAAGTACTCGCTCCCAAAGGATTTTTTAAATGGTTTGCACTCGGGTCGATGATTCTTTCGACGGGTGTCCTTGTGTTTCTCAACTTCAAAACAGCGTGGATGGTGACGATCGTTTCTGCGCTCATTGTGTTTGTGTACAAAGCATCGGTTGAGCGTGCGATCGATACCAAACACCGACAACGATTTCCAGCACTGTCCTTTGCGACACTGCTTGTCGGAGTATTCTTTTTCTTGACGGCAGGATCTATCGGTGCGCGAGTAGCTCAGTCGATCAAACTTTCGTTCAATGATATCCGTCCATCTGCAGCTACGACGATGACGGTGACGATGGGCTCTTTGAAACAAGATTCTCTCTTTGGTGCAGGGCCGGGCAGGTTTGCACAAGTGTGGGACAAATACCATCCGGTGCAGATCAATCAGACAGCATTTTGGAACACAAGCTTCGAGAGTGGGTTCAGTACACTACAGACGATGCTCGCTACGCACGGCATTCTTCCTACGCTGTTGTTTGTTGCGATCATCGTACTTTCACTTATACACGGATTTAAGCTCTTTGGTAGTACGTTTCCTGATCGGTTTAGTCGGTTCATCGCAGTTGTCTCGCTTGTCATGGTGCTTGCGATGGCGCTTCTTGTCACGATTGCAGCTCCTGGGATAGTACTTGTGACTATCGGGTTCGTATATATCGGTATGCTCGTCGGAGTCTCGCAGCTCGTCGGCAAGACAGCGCAGGTCTCGTGGGACTACCTCAGGGACCCTCGAAGAAGTTTCGTTACGATATTTACCCTTGTGGTTGCGGTGATCGGGTGTGTAGTGATCATCTTTAGTGCAGGTAAACGATTTGCAGGGATTGTGTATTTCAACAGGGCGCTTCGTGCAACCGATATCGATACGAGTGAGCGTATGCTGGCGCGCGCAATTAGTCAAAACGAAACAGACCTATACTGGCGTGCTGGCGCAGCGCTTGCGGTACAACAGTTTCTGAGCGCGACCAATACACAATCACCAGACAAAGCAGTGCTTCAAAGCGCATTTGCATCTGCAGAAGCTCGTGCGCAACGTGCTGTTGCATGGGACAAGACTGATGCACGCAACTGGGCACTCCTTGCTCAGGTGTATCAACTCGCAGGTACTAGTGGCAATGAACAAGCACTCAAAGGATGGGAGCAAGCAGCCGCCGAGGCTCAGAAGCGAAATCCAGTACATCCCTTGTATCGTATGCTTCAAGCTCAACAAGCAGCTGCAACTAAAGAGTATGATCGTGCACTTGAGCTTTATACGAGTGCGCGCACACTTGCTCCGAGTAACCCAGATGCGTAGATCGGTATGGTCGATGCACTCACTGCACTTGGTCGCAAACAAGAAGCAACAGTACTCCTTGATGAGTTTGCACAAGCATTTCCAACGATCAAAGGTGTCACTGAGAAAAGAAATAGTATCAATCCACCAACTCCTCCTACTCCAGCCAAAAAGACACAATAATGGTTTCCAAATTTCTTAAATTTCTCAATAAAGATGTCGCAACAATGAATCAGGCAGCATTCGTTCTTGCGGTATTTTCTGTTGCGTCACAACTATGCGGACTCATACGAGATAGACTCCTTGCATCTTTGGTGGGTCCGTCAGCTGCACTCGATACCTACTACGCAGCATTTCGTATCCCTGACTTTGTGTACAACTCATTTGGTGTACTCTTTTCGCTCACGGTACTTATTCCTTTTATCACGCAGTACATGGAAGAAGAGCGCACCGGAGGCAAAGCGCACGCACTCAAGCACTTTTTAAATACTGTATTTACAGTATTTTCGATCGGCATGATCGCTATCTCTCTTGTACTTGTCATTGCTATGCCGTGGCTTACTCATCTGACGGCGCCAGGATTTGATCCTGCAAGCAGGGAAACACTTGTGCTTTATTCACGGATTATGCTCATCTCGCCGTTTTTCTTTGGGCTCTCGAGCTTACTTTCATCGTTTGCACAAGTACACAAAAAGTTTTTTTCATTTGCAATTGCGCCACTCTTTTATAACATAGGTATACTTCTGGGTATCATTGTATTTCGACAATGGTGGGGGATGCTCGGTGTGGTGTTTGGGGTGATACTTGGGGCATTTTTGTATTTTTTGATTCAAGTGCCTACACTTGTTGCGCTTGGCAAGATACCGCGATTTGTTCGAGTGATTGATTGGAGGCTCATTAAGCGAGTGATGAAACTCTCTGTCCCGCGGACACTTGCAAGTTCCATCTCAAACCTCACGTTTGTTGCGATGAGTGCCATTGCGTCACTTCTTGCTGTTGGTTCTATTTCTGTGTTTCAGCTTTCATACAATATCGAAAATACACCACTTCTTGTGATCGGCATCTCATATGCGGTCGCCGCGTTTCCGATGATGAGTAGACTCTTTGCACAAGGAAACAAGGCTGAGCTTCTCGCGGTGCTCGATAGTGCACTTCGCAACATTGCGTTTCTTGCGATTCCTGCAGCGCTCCTCATGATCGTGCTTCGTGCACATGTTGTGCGGGTGCTTCTGGGAGCAGGAGCGTTTTCGTGGAACGATACACGACTTGTCGCTGCGTGTGTTGGATTGTTTGCGGTTTCTATTCTTGCGCAGTGTCTCGTACTACTTCTTGTACGTGCGTTTTATGCAGTAGGAGAAACCAGGGTGCCACTTCGGATCAACATATGGTCATTTACAATAACTGTTCTTGTAACAGGAGGATTACTGCTCTTGTATCGTGATGTAGTGTTTTTTAGAGATTTTATTCAGAGTTTGATGCGTATCGATGGGGTAGAGGGAGCTGCTGTTATTATGCTTCCACTTGGATTTTCGATCGTGCAAATCGTAAATGCAGTCGTACTCTGGCGAAGCTTTACACGACGTATACATGTCGGTACGCATCTACATCGGCCCACAGCACGTGCGGTCTCGCACATGCTTGCGGCTGGCATCATCAGTGGAACTGTGACTTATGGCATGCTCCAGCTCATCGGTGGAGGAGTCGACCAACGAACAGTGCTCGGTGTGCTGATCCAGGCAGGACTTGCTGGTATCGTGGGTCTCGTTGCATATGCAATCATCCTCAAAGCGCTCAAAAATCAAGACATCGATGTGTTTATTGCGACACTACGCTCCAAGTTTTGGAAGCAGCGCCCTCAAGTCGCACCACAGCAGGACCTCTAATGGTTTAGGGATAAGGATATCGTAGCTTGACTTTTATATAAGTATATGCTATAATGTCTATAATGTTCTTTCAAAATGGTTTGATTGGTTCTCAGAGATTCTTTAGAGGGTTTGTGGGAACCAATTAAAACTAAAAATGAAAACAATTTTTTTTGTTTTACTAACAGTAATTATATTTATTGCCTGTAATTCTTCTGAAAATCGAAAAACTACACATTCTGATATTGAGACATTACGAAACCTGTGCATCGAATACTCTGATTTAGAACACCCGCTTGTTGTGTACGATGCCGATTTGTTTCTCTATCGTTCTGATAGTAGTAACTCTACTAAGGAAATGCTCCGAAGGGGGAAAGAAAAAGCTTCGGAAGCAAGAAAAAAGATTAAAATAGTTGCTAAGCAACTTTTAGCTTTAAGCGATTCTTTAGAAAAGTCTACACTATCAGATTTGTCTGATTCAGAGATATTTACTCTCCAATGGGCCTCAATGATAAAAGATCGTAGTTACTTTAGTAGTGTTTTCGAGTAAGATAATTCTTGCAATGTAATACATTAAACCTGACTTGATCAGGTTTTTTCTTTTTCCCAAAAACCACTTTTTCTGGTATAGTTTGCCCTGACTGCGCAGGCAGGCCACAAATGGACCCGAAACTCATCCGAAACTTTAGTATCATAGCCCACATCGATCACGGCAAGTCAACCCTTGCCGATCGTATGCTTGAGGTGACGGGTACCATCGAAGCGCGCAAAATGCGTGACCAGGTACTCGACTCGATGGAGCTTGAACGTGAGCGCGGTATCACGATCAAGATGCAGCCAGTGCGTATGAAGTACAACCATGCAGGGAGCGAATACATGCTCAACCTGATCGATACCCCAGGACACATCGATTTCTCATACGAAGTCTCACGCGCGCTCAAGGCGGTCGAAGGATCGCTCCTCCTTGTCGATGCAACGCAGGGTGTACAAGCGCAGACACTTACCACACTTGAGATGGCGCGCGCGAGTGGGCTCGTGATCATCCCGGTGATGACCAAAGTCGATAGTCAGCTTGCGCGACCCGATGATGTGAGACTTGAGATCTGTGAACTCCTTGCGTGCGAACCAGAGAGTGTCCTTGCGGTATCTGGCCGCACAGGATCAGGTGTCGCCGAGCTTCTCCAGACTATCATCGAGCGCATCCCTGCGCCGACGATCACAACAGAGAGCGTAACCCCACAGGGGCTTATCTTTGATTTTTCATACTCTAACCACAAAGGTGTGATCATCTTTACTCGACTGTATCAAGGTATGGTCAAAAAAGGTGACGAGCTTATCTTTGCGGCATCGAAACAAAAGTTTAACGTGCTTGAAGTCGGTGTCTTTACACCAGATGCAACACCTACTGAGCAACTCGTTGCTGGATCGATCGGCTACATCGTGACCGGTATCAAACAGCCAGGTATTGCCGCGGTTGGAGATACGATCACAAGCTTCCGCAACCCACTTCCACCGCTTGCTGGGTACGAGCAACCACGACCTGTCGTCTGGGCATCTATCTATCCTGAAAGTCAGGATGACTTTGACGAGCTCAAACTCGCGCTCGGCAAGCTCAGACTCTCTGATTCGTCGTTTAGTTATGAAGAAGAAGTCTCGGGTGCGCTTGGGCGAGGGTATCGCTGCGGGTTTTTGGGGATGCTCCACCTTGAGATCATCACTGAGCGGCTTCGTCGTGAGTTTAACCTTGAACTCATAGTGACTATCCCTTCGACAACATATGAAGTAACTGTTCGCGGAGGCAAACTCGTCAAAGTCTACTCCCCACACCTGTTCCCAGATGACGGGACGATCCAGTCGATACAGGAGCCATGGGTGCGGGCTGCGGTGATCGTCCCGCTTACTCAGGTTGGTATCCTCATGCCGTTTCTCTATGAACATGAAGGCGAGGTGATCGATGTTGTAAACTTTGCCCACGATAGATCCAAAGTCATCGCGCTCATGCCGCTCCGCGAGATGATGCGCAACTTCTTTGATGAGCTCAAAAGTCTCACATCGGGGTATGGATCAGTATCGTATGAGATCGCAGAGATGCGTAGTGCCGATGTGACGCGTATGGATATACTCATCGGTGACGAGGTGCAGCCCGCGTTTACCCGTATCGTCTCACGTCGTCGGGTCGAAGAAGAGGCAGAGACAATGACAGAAAAGCTCGAGAAGCTCATGCCACGACAGCAGGTAGTGATGAAGATCCAGGCCAAAGCGTTTGGGCGCATCATCGCATCGCGTACGCTCAAGGCGTTTCGCAAAGATGTGACCGGACACCTCTATGGTGGAGATGTCTCACGTAAAAACAAGCTTCTCGACAAACAAAAGAAAGGTAAGAAAAAGATGCGCGAACACGCAACAGTGAACATCCCGCACGATGTCTTTATCAAAGTGATGCGCAATACCGAATAGGTACCACTAGCGAAGCAGTGGTGCAATCGTAAAGATTGTCATGCTCAAAATCACAAAAATACCAAAGATTTTGAGCCACATATTTGCGCGTTTTCTGTTATGATTGAATAGCATATCTGCAATAGTACCAAACCATGTCAAAAACGCAATTGACCCACAGAAGAGTCTCTCCCAAGCGCATCCTCGGCACTGTTGTTGCGCTTGTTGTGCTATTTATCCTCCTTTTTTCAGTACTGAGTGTTGCACAAAAGTATATCGGCATCCGTCGACATATCCGAGAACTTGCGACAGAACAACAGTCACTCAAAGAAAAACAAGAACGTCTTGCTACGATGAATACATACCTCGAAACTCCTGAAGGTGCAGAAGAGGTGTTGCGTGAGAAATATAACGTTGTCAAACCAGGAGAGGGTGTTATCGTTGTTGTCGATACACCAACAGAGCTACCTCCTGCTAAAGGGAGCGCGGTCTCTCGCTGGTGGCAATCGATACTTGGCGGGCTCGGTATACGTCACAAGTGATGTGATATACTAGACAGATATGAAAGACATCACCATATACAGCACCCCAACATGTCACTTTTGTCAAATCGCCAAAGAATTTTTTAAGGCGCACGATATTGCGTATACAGAATACAATGTCGCAGCAGATCCACAGAAACGCCAAGAGATGGTAGAGCTCACAGGGCAGCTTGGTGTCCCTGTTATCCGTGTCGGCGACGACGTCATGGTAGGATTTCAAGAGTCCTATATGAAGCAAGTACTGGGCATGCAATAACCTTGCTCCTATTGCTTCTGTAGTTAAATGGATATAACTACCCCGTCCTAAGGGGTCATTGTAGGTTCGATTCCTACCAGGAGCACTCGTGATATACTAGTACCTATGGATGACCACACAGAAGTACGTCTCGCGCAGCTCGAGAAAAAGATCGATGAGATATATGATGCAGTCAAGCATTTGCGTCGAGCACAGATAGCGGCCCGCAACAGAAAGATGCTGTATTGGGTAGTGGTCATCGTGCTTGGGACTATTGCATATTACTCCATCAGACCATATCTCATTCAGCTCCAAAGTATCTATGATATGACCCAACAAGCTTCTTCAAATTATGGAGAACTCTTGGGGATTTTTGGACAAAAGAAGCCTTGATTTTGCATGCTATTTTGTGTATAGTGTCGAGACCAACATGCTCAGATAGCTCAGTTGGTAGAGCATTCCCCTGAAGAGGGAAGGGTCGCCAGTTCGAGCCTGGCTCTGAGCACAAGATATACAAAATACCACTCAGTGCGAGTGGTGTTTTGTTAGATAGATTTGATCTTGAGGACTGAGCGACGTTTCTTGTCTATCTTGGGAAGCTTGATCATGAGCATGCCGTGGCGCTCTATTGCTTCAGCAGTATCAATCTCTACTTCTTCTGGGAGGTTCACAAC